>CAVJBW010000121.1:0-5080 GCA_963647625.1 Lachnospiraceae bacterium | reverse complement strand
TGAACACAACAAAACATTAAAAAAGTTAAAAAAACTTGGTTTTGTTGCCAGTAATCAGTTATAATACATATGAAAAAGGAGGATTAAAAACTATGGGAGAAGAATTTAGACCAAAAATGCCAGGACCACAAGGACGCCCACCAATGCCAGGGGATGGTATGCCAGGACGTCCACCAATGCCAGGACCAGGACCGATGCCAGGACCAATGCAGATGGTGTATATGCCAGTGATGATGCCGGTTTATATGCCAATGATGGCGCCGGTAATGCCAGGGGCAGGCATGCAGCCAATGATGCCAGGACCAATGCCAGGACCACAAGGACGCCCACCAATGCCAGGGGATGGCATGCAAGGACGCCCACCAATGCCAGGAAAGCCACCTATGATGGGTGTTGAGATTAATCCTGAGCTTGACCAAAAACGTACCTTAGAGCTACTTTCTTTGGTAGATGAAGTGCCAAAACACAAGGCTGGAAAGCTTCTTGGAATTCCAAGACCGATGTTTAGTCACACCTGTGAAGTATTAGAGAAAAAAGGCTTCATCGAGGTGAAGATCAAGGACGAGCGTGCTAGAATTTCTATTACCGAGGAAGGTAAGAAACAAATCGAAAAATAAGACAAAGAGTAAAGCATTATTCTTTCGTGAAAAAAAGAATCTTAAGGACTAGTTTCCTAAGATTCTTTTTTTGATTGGAAATTCCGAGAATTTTCCTATCCTATGAAAAGGCACTAACGTGCTTTTTGGGCAGCCTCACGCTCGAGTTTGGAATAAATGCAACCACAGTAGTCCTGACGGTACATTTGATATTCCCGAGAAAGTTCTACCGAGCGCTTGTAACCATTCTTCTTTTTAAAATCAGAAAGCAGGTAAGAAGTGTGGTAGGTAAGTGCAAGTTCCTGACCAATTTCATTGAGCTTTTGGGCATTTTTTAAAGGACTGATGGATAAAGTGGTGGTAAAGTAATCAAATCCCTTGGCCGCAGCGATCTGCGCTGTCTGTTCAAGGCGAAGGCGATAGCAGGCAAAGCACCGCTCACCTCCTTCTGGAATCTGTTCAAGACCTTGAATGGCCTTATGGAAGGTTTCTTTATCGAAATCACCTTGAAGAAAGCTTACCGGGTGCTTGGTTGGCATTTGTCTGATCAGGCGCTTTTGTTCATTAGAGCGCTTCGTATATTCCTCATCTGGATAGAGGTTGGGATTATAATAAAATACTGTGATATGGAAATACTGGGATAAATATTCTATTACATAAGAAGAACAAGGTGCACAACAACTATGTAATAGTAAGGTAGGAACCTGGTTGGCAGCTTGAAGCTTTTGGATGGTTTGATCTAATATTTTTTGATAATTTATGTTATTCATGCCCTTAACTTTATCCTATCTGTCTAAAAATCGCAATCATTTTTAAGGTAAAGTACTAAAGTACTTGATGAAGTGAGGAAAATAGTATAAAATAAAGGTACTTTAGTGAGGGGAATTAAAATGCGCGCAGAAGAATTGATTGCCAACTATACGCCGGTAGGGGATACGATAGCAATTTTGATTTGTATTACCTTATGGATTGTAATCAAAACGAATATGTCTTTTTCCAAGGATTATGGCTTGAAATTACACAAAAGAGCAATACTCCTTGTTTTTGTTGCGTCAATTTCCAATATTGCTTTCTTTCATATTATTAAATATTCAGAAGATTTGATTGTCTTAATCTATCTTACCAAAGCAATCTATCACGCGGCCTTGCTGTCGGCTTTGTTTGTATTTATTATCTATGTTCGCAATATGCTTTCTTTGCCGAGAGAAAAGACCATAAAGCTTACCGTGGCCTGCCGAGTTATAGTAGTGGCAGGAATCTTGTGCGAATGTTTTAGCTTCTATACAAGATGGGGGCTATATTATCAAGGAAATGGCTTGTGGCATGACTATCATTATATCAAGCCATATATATTGATTTATATTTTCTGCATGCTAGTGATGGCAACTCTGCTCATTGTATATCGAAATAGAATGATTGCGCAGGTACAGATGTCCCTGGTGATGTTAGAAATCCTATGTGGAATTATCTTGGTACTCCAGGTATTGTTTAGAACCAATAGCTATACCACCATAACTTTTCTCTTGCCAATGCTAGAACTTTTGATTACAGTTCATGGCCTTCCTTATGAAAAAAATACAGGAGCTCAAAATGCGCAGGCACTAGATGTCTATATTAAAAGGGCCTACAAAGAAAAATCAGACCAAATCCTGATGGTACTTAAACTTTATATTTCAAATAAAGAGGAGCTACCTCTAGAATTGGGCAGGAAATTGGACAACTTCTATAATAAGTATTTGGACAAAGCAGCTTTGTTTAAGCTAGATCACAATACTTATGTTCTCATGGTGCCACAAGGAGAGAAAAAGAAACAGAATCTAGAGATTATCGAGTCCTTGATCGAGCAGCAGTTTCAAACACAATATGAAAATTATACGATTCCTTATCGAGTGATGGTGCTTACGGATGTAGGCTTCATCGAGGATGCAAGTGCGGCAGTTGCAGTAATTGGGCATTTTGAGTCATTAATGGGAATGAATGAAGTATTTTATTCAAGCATAGAGGATATGCAGCAGGTACACAATTTGCAGTATATTATTAATCAGCTTAGAGAAATTGATGCCAAAAAAGATCTAGATGATGAACGAGTATTGTGTTACATGCAGCCGGTTAAAAATGTGAAGACCAATTCCTATGATACTGCGGAAGCTTTGATGCGACTGAAGCTATCAGAAATAGGAATGGTATTTCCAGATGTCTTTATCCCAGTGGCAGAGCAGAACAACTTGATTCATACCTTGGGTCTGATTATGCTCAATAAAGTGTGCCAACAGCTCAAGGAACTAGAGAGTCAAGGAATTCCTATGAAGAGAATCTCGGTGAATTTTACTTTATCGGAATTTCATGAAGAACTTTTTGTAGAGGAAATCGTAGATATTATAGCGAAAAATCAGGTCCCTTATGACAAGATCGCAATCGAATTGACAGAGTCTCAAACGGATGAAGACTACGAGGTGATCTTAGAGAGAATAGCCCAGCTGCGCCAATATGGAATCGTATTTTATTTGGATGACTTTGGCACAGGCTATACCAATTTTGATAGGGTCTTGCAAATGAATCTAGACATTGTAAAGTTCGATCGTTCCTTGCTTTTGTCTGCAAATGAAAATAAAACAAATGCTTTTATCTTGCAGCATTTTGCTGAGGCTTTTGAAAAATTGGACTATCAGATTTTATTTGAAGGAATTGAATCAAAGGATCAAGAGAACTTATGCAATCGGTCTCATGCAGATTATTTGCAAGGATATATGTATTCTAAGCCGATTCCGAGGGAAGAGTTGGCAGACTTTTTAAGGGAAAATGCTTAAAGGGAAAGCTCTATTGAGTAAAGTACAAGGTGATAGTGGGAAAGAAAATTCCGACTTTCACCTTGTTATTTTATGGTGGCTCTAATATAATAAAAGTAGTGTGTTAATTCGGCATGAAAATAGGAAATGGAGGAAGAAAATGGAACAAGAAAAAGTCATTGTCATTGACTTTGGTGGGCAATACAACCAGTTAGTTGCCCGTAGAGTCAGAGAGTGCAATGTTTATTGCGAAATTTATTCTTATAAAACGGAACTTGAAAAGATTAAAGAAATGAATCCGAAGGGAATTATCCTGACTGGTGGACCAAATAGTTGCTACGAAGCAGACTCTCCTACCTATACGAGAGAGCTGTTTGAGCTTGGAATCCCTGTCTTGGGACTTTGCTATGGAGCGCAGCTTATGATGCACGTTTTAGGAGGCAAGGTGGAAAAGGCTCCTGTTCGTGAATATGGAAAGACACAGGTCTTTGTAAAGCAGGATTCGCCTTTGTTTGAAGGCGTCTCAGAAAGCACTATTTGCTGGATGAGTCACTTTGATTATATTTCTAAGACAGCACCTGAGTTTGAGATTTGTGCCCATACAGCGGACTGCCCAGTTGCAGCTGCAGAGAATAGACAGAAGAATCTTTATGCGATTCAGTTCCATCCAGAAGTTCTGCATACAGAAGAAGGAACCAAGATGCTTTACAACTTTGTTCGTGGCGTCTGTGGCTGTGCAGGAACCTGGAGAATGGATTCTTTTGTGGAAAATGCTATTGCAGATGTTCGTGCAAAAGTAGGAGATGGTAAGGTATTGTTGGCTCTCTCCGGCGGAGTGGACTCTTCTGTACTTGCTGCCCTTCTTGCAAAGGCAATCGGCCCACAGCTTACCTGTGTATTCGTAGACCATGGCTTGCTTCGCAAAAATGAAGGGGATGAAGTAGAGGGTGTATTCGGCAAAGATGGCAGCTTCGACATCAACTTTATTCGAGTAAATGCTCAGGAGCGCTATTACAAGAAGCTTGCAGGAGTATCCGAACCAGAAAGCAAGCGTAAGATTATTGGAGAAGAATTTATCCGTGTCTTTGAGGAAGAAGCGAAAAAGATTGGTCAAGTGGACTTTTTGGCACAAGGAACCATTTACCCAGACGTGGTAGAATCTGGACTTGGTGGAGAGTCTGCAGTTATAAAGTCCCACCACAATGTGGGAGGACTTCCTGACTATGTGGATTTCAAGGAAATCATCGAGCCTCTGCGTGACTTGTTCAAGGATGAAGTAAGAAAAGCCGGATTGGAACTTGGTCTTCCAGATTATCTGGTATATCGTCAGCCATTCCCAGGTCCTGGACTTGGCATTCGTATCATTGGTGAAGTAACTGCAGAAAAGGTTCGTATCGTACAAGATGCAGATGCCATCTACAGAGAAGAGATTGCCAACGCAGGCTTGGACCGCTCCATTGGCCAGTACTTTGCAGCTCTTACCAATGTGCAATCGGTAGGTGTCATGGGAGATGAAAGAACCTACGATTATGCCGTGGTTCTTCGCGCTGTGAATACGATTGATTTCATGACAGCCGAAGCTGCAAATATTCCTTGGGAAGTATTGCAAAAGGTAATGAGCCGAGTCATCAATGAAGTGCGTGGAGTAAATCGCGTATTTTATGATTTGACCAGTAAGCCACCGGGAACGATAGAGCT
>CAVJBW010000120.1:0-5104 GCA_963647625.1 Lachnospiraceae bacterium | reverse complement strand
GTTTGTGAATGAAGATCGTCATATGCATAATATAGCTGTGCTGATGAATCAAAAAGGAGACTTTGCATATTGTCCTATTTTTGATCATGGAGCCGGAATGCTTTCGGATACAAGCATGGACTATCCGCTGGGAACTGATGTATATGATGCGCTTTCAGAAGTAAGGGCAAAAACAATTAGCGGCAGTTTTGAGGAACAATTGGACGTATCAGAAAAAGTGTACGGAACAAATCTGTATTTTTATTTTACAAAAAAAGATGTGGAACGATTATTAAAGGAAATACCAGGTTATTCTGAACAGGAAAAAAATAGAGTCCAAGATATTTTGTTTGAACAGATGCGTAAGTATAAATATCTGTTTAAAAATTGACTATAACGCAAATATAATATGACTGTAGTGGCAAACTAAATTTGTAACATCTTGTTCGGATAATATATAATATTTATTATCCGAGGGACCAATTATGGCCAAGTTCTATGAGTGAAATATCCGCTGACTATAATGAAAGGGAAAGGAGCAAGGGCTATGAACCATACACGCCAGGTAGATACTGCATCCTATGTGGGCATGTTAAAAGAACTTATAGAAGAAGGTCATCAGGTGACGATGACCATTAGTGGAAGCTCTATGGCTCCCTTTTTGATTTCTGCTAGAGATCAGGTGATTTTGCAAAAGCCACGAAAGGAGCCCCGCCCAGGAGATATTGTTTTTTTTACCAGGGATACTGGGCAATATGTCTTGCATAGGATTCATCATATTGGAAAAGATGGATATTATATCATCGGAGATAATCAGACTCAGATGGAAGGTCCGGTAGCAAAAGAGGCCGTCTTTGCCGTGGTTGTAGCTGTGATTCGAAAGGGAATTCGCTATGAAAAAGGAGACTTTTGGTGGTGGTTTTTTGCACAGTTCTGGAGAAGGAATATATGGCTTCGCAGGAAGATGATGAGAAGAAAATAAGAAGTGGTTGGCGCTAGATGAGCATCAGCCACTTCTTTTTTTGTTATAGATCGGTATGTTCGCTATTTTGTAGATTCTTTGCTAACAGACTCACAAAGTAGGTGAGGTAAGGCTGCAAAGAGTCGGATTTCCATGCAACCACCAGATTCAAGGTATTGCCGGTGGAGATTGGAAGGCAGCGCAGGGCCGGATTGTTGATAAAGTTAGAGTTCTCATCAACGATGCTAAAGCAGTTGTCATTTTCTAATAGCAGCATAGAGGACTCCAAAGAAGGCGCCGTCTGGATATTTTTAGGGATAAATCCATGAAGCTCACAAAGGGAAATCATGCCTTCATAGCCTCCGCGAGATATTTCCGGACTAATTGCTACTAGAGTATCATTTCGAAGCTCCTCAAAGGTAACACTTTGCTTCTCCGCAAGGGGATGAAGCCGAGACAAAGCACAGATTGGCAAGGAACGAGAGAGAGAATGGCAAGAAATATCCATCTCTTCTTGATATTGTGGCAAATCAAATCCTAGAGTGATTGCCAGGTCAATCTCATCGTCATTGAGCCAATCCCGCAGCTGCTTGAAGGTCCCGCGCTGAAAGTTCGCTGTAATATTGGGAAATTCCTTACGTAGCTGGTTGATCGATTGTGGAAGAAAGTGGGCCGTACGCTGGGTCTCTAAGATACCAATGGATAAGCTTTTTGACTCCTCCACAGTGGCAGCGGCCTTGTCAATGGCAAGGTCTAACTGATCTAACAGCTGGGTAAATTCGTCATAAAGAATATGTCCAGCAGGAGTGAGGCGGACTGTTTTCTTGGTCCTATATAATAAAGTAAGGCCAATTTCCTTTTCCAAATTCACAATATTGCGACTAAGGGATGATTGGGCAATATAGAGTCTTTGGGCGGCTTTGGTAAAATTCAAGGTCTCACAGGCAGTAAGAAAGCATTTTATCTGAAATGTGGTCATAGCCTTGCTCCTTTCTGAAAATAATCAAATCTTAAGAATAATCATATCATTATTGGAGAGAAAATTCAAAAAGTATGTTACACTAGGAAGAAGAAAAAGGGGAGGCTAAAATAAGTAGCATGGCTAGAAAGAAAAGGCGCTACATCAGTAAGAAAAGAGCAAGACGCAACCAAAAGGTAAGAAGAGTGATCTTGATCATTTCCATCATTATCATTATTATTTTGATTTTGCTGATTCGAGGACAAAAACAAAATATGCAACAAAGGGTGGAGAGTGCCAAGCCTGAGATTGATGTCCAACTCTTAGATCCGAACGAATACTCAAGGCCTCAGATTGCCCTAGATAAAGTCAAGGGAATCGTGGTTCACTATACAGCCAATCCAGGGACGAGTGCCCAGGCCAACCGGGATTATTTTAATAATCTTGCAACCACTCATACCACCAAGGCTAGCAGCCATTTTATTATTGGCCTAGAAGGAGAAATCATTCAGTGCATTCCGACTTCGGAAGAGGCCTATGCTTCCAATGAGAGAAACCAAGATACGCTAGCAATTGAGTGTTGTATCCAGGACGATACGGGAGCATTTAACGACGCTACCTACCAAAGTCTTGTAAGGCTTACGGCCTGGCTATGCGGAAAGTTTTCTCTAGATCCTCTAGAGGATGTGATTCGCCACTATGACATTACAGGAAAATCCTGCCCGAAGTATTATGTAGAGCATCCTAAGGCTTTTACTTCTTTTAAAGAAGAGGTGCAGGCTTATATGAAAGAATGGAATTTATAGATTATGAAAGATGAAATCAAGAGTCTAATCAAGCAATTGAAGACAGATCAGGTGCGAGCAGCCCTATCTTCCTTAAGACAAGTCTTAAAACAAGAGGGAGCTGCAAAGATTTTCTATGAAGAAATAGGCCAGGTTGATTCTCTATATCCCCTCTTAGAGGCAGAGGATCCAAAGGTTCGTAAAAATATAGCCCTCCTGCTAGGACAGATCGAAGAGGAAGGGGCCCTTATGCCACTTTGGCAGGCATATCAACAAGAGCAGCAGCATTTTGTAAAAAGCAGCTACTTAAAAGCCCTGCAAAGCCTTGATTGTGAGTCGATTCTAGAGCCTTTAAGAGGGCAGCTTAAGACCTTATATGAGCAAAAGGTCTTAGAAAATGAGGAAAAACATATAAAAGAAGAGATTCATGAACTACAAAAGCTTCTGAGTCTATATGATCAATTTGCAGGCCATAGGTTCACCGGATGGCAAAAGCCATCGAGGCTTCTTTTGACCATGCCTTATGGACATGGCCAGCTCCTAGCACAGCATTATCCAGATATCAAAAGCAAGGTCATCAGCCTTGGAGTGTTGATGAATGGTGGCAAGATAGGCCAGCTGCTAGAGGATTCCTTATATGGTGAATTGCTACTTATGCTCATTAGCCCTAAGAAAATCTCTTTTCAGGCAAAAGATGCTGCAGAGGGGCTCCTTCAGTCAGATTTGAGAAAAATATTAGAAGAATATCATGACAATGGACAGGAGGCCTTTCGTTTTCGTATCCAGGTGATTGGGAAGGTAGAAGAGAAAGAAAAGGTAAGGTTCATCAAGGACTTGTCCATGGAAATGGAAAAAGCTTTTCAGGGATATCTGCAAAATGATCCATCGGACTATGAGATTGAGCTTCGTTTTTATAAGACCAGCAGCGGAAGCTTGCAACCTTTTTTAAAATTGTTTACAATAGAGGAGAATCGTTTTTCCTATCGAAAGAAGGTCTTATCGACTTCTATGCGGCCTGAACTTGCAGCAGTAGCCCTAGAACTAGCAAGGCCTTATCTTACAGACGGAGCCCATGTGCTAGATCCTTTCTGCGGAAGTGCAGTTATGTTGATTGAACGCTACAAGCTAGGACGAGTGGGGGCTTCCTTTGGAATCGATACCTTTGGAGAGGCCATTGAGGCAGCCAAGGTCAATGCCCAGGCGGCCAACCATCAGATTCATTTTATCCATCGAGATTATTTTGATGCCACATTTAAAGAGAAATTCGACGAGTTGATTACCGAATTTCCTTTGCCTAGGCTAGATGACCAGACAGAAGACCTCTATCGGAATTTCTTTGATGCAAGCAGTCGCTTGCTTAAGAGAGGGGCGAGCTTAGTCCTTCTTACCACACAGGGAAATCAAATCAAAAAACAGATTCGTCTGCATCCTGATTTTTCCCTGGTACTCGAAGAACCTCTTCGAAAGAGAGATGGCCTTAGCTTATTTGTACTGAAATACAATTAGTAGATTTAGATGTAAACATACAGTAAAGGCGGTGTAGCTATGAAATTTGCAATAGTCAATGATACAACACTTAGATGTATAATTACAGAAGAAGAACTAGACCATTTAGGATTTGGTCTTGATGAATTGATTAGTAATAAAGAAAGAGCGCAGGATTTCTTGCAGATTGTCCTAGAGGATGCAGAAGAAGAGACGGGATTTCGCATGGACGAAACAGCAGCTATTGCAGTAGAAGCAACCATGCTTCCAGGCAAGGGTCTAGCCTTGCTGATTTCAGATGGGGCTTCTAGAGGGAAGATGCAAGATAAGCTTCGTCGCTTCCAAGATGCCATGTCAGACTTTACTAAGTTGGCAGAGGAGGAGAATCCTCAAAAGGAAGAATTCGAAGAAATCAAGTCCGTAATCAAGGACTGTGGAAATTATCTTTTAGTAGAAATTGCTAGCCTTGACAACCTTCTTGCATTTACCAAATGCATGAGCCTTCAGCCTAAGGCAAGTAGTCTATACAAGCTAGAGGAATGCTATTATCTGCTCTTTGAGGATGAACTAGAAAGCAAGCAGCTGCAGCATATTGGCCTTCGAGGTATAGAATTCTGCGAAAGCTTTACCTTTTCTTCAAACAAAGTGGCTTATGTGAAGGAACATGGAGAGTTGATCATCAAAAAACACGCCATGGAGCAGCTGAAGAGCTTGTAAATAAGGCCAATACAAATAATTGTAATTTTTGAAAATATCTATTGACATTATGATATGTCTTTGATATTATATACAAGTCGTCGCGTGAGCGATGCAAATGCGGAAGTGTCGGAACTGGCAGACGAGCAAGACTAAGGATCTTGTGAGCAATGCGCTCGTGTGGGTTCAAGTCCCATCTTCCGCATTATAAATAAAAGGATCAGGTCAAAAGACCTGGTC
>CAVJBW010000119.1:0-5107 GCA_963647625.1 Lachnospiraceae bacterium | reverse complement strand
AGCTGTGGTAATTCATGCATGAAGTCTTTCCTCCTAGTGAAAATAAATATTCTAAAAAATTGTAACATAGGTTTTGTGTGTGGTACAATATATTGAATAGAAGAAAAGGATAATAAAGATATGTTGATTGAAACCCATTCACCCCAGGAGACTTTTGAAGTCGGCAAAACGATAGGACAAAATGCAAAGCCAGGTAGCGTCTATACCCTGTTAGGAGATCTTGGCGTAGGTAAGACGGTATTTACCCAAGGTGTGGCCGAGGGGCTTGGAATTGAAGAGCCGGTCTCCTCTCCAACCTTTACAATCGTGCAGGTTTATGAAGAAGGACGGATGCCCTTTTATCATTTTGATGTATATCGCATCGGAGATGTAGAGGAAATGGACGAAATCGGATATGAGGATTATTTCTATGGAGAAGGATTGACCATGATTGAATGGGCCAATCTAATCGAAGAGATACTTCCAGATAAGTATATGCAAATTACCATAGAAAAGGACCTTGAACAAGGATTTGACTACAGACGAATCCTTATTAAGGAGGTAACAAGATAAATGAAAGTACTTGGGATCGACAGCTCAGGACTCGTAGCAAGTGTTGCTTTGGTAGAAGATGACAACTTGTTAGCAGAATATACGGTAAATTACAAAAAGACCCATTCCCAGACCCTACTTCCTATGCTAGAAGAAGTAAAGCAGATGACAGAACTAGATCTTGATAGCATAGATGCCATTGCTGTTGCAGCAGGCCCAGGGTCCTTTACGGGACTTCGCATTGGCTCTGCCACGGCCAAAGGACTAGGCCTGGCATTGGATAAACCACTAGTAGCAGTTCCAACAGTAGATGCATTGGCCTATAATCTGGTGGGACATAAGGATTTGGTATGTCCCTTGATGGATGCCAGAAGAAATCAGACCTATACAGGATTGTATTCCTTTGATGGAAATGACTTAGTGGTGCTGCGTCCCCAGTGTGCAGTGGCAATCCAAGAGATTGTAGAAGAAATTAATAAGCAAGGACGAGGGGTCTGCTTTCTAGGAGACGGAGTTAAAGTCTTTTCGGATTATATAAAGGAACAGGTGAAGGTGCCTTATACCTTTGCTCCGGCCCATGTAAATAAGCAAAGAGCAGGAGCTGTAGCTGCGCTAGGACTTCAAAAAGCCCAAAAAGGGCAGTTTATTAGTAGTGATGAATTTGCCCCAGATTACTTGCGGCTTTCCCAGGCAGAGCGAGAGCGTCTAGAAAAGGAAGGAAAAAGTCATGATTCGTAAGGCTATATCCTGGGATTTGAACCAAATTAGCAATTTGGAAAATGCAATTTTTACAGATGGCTGGTCGAAACACAGCTTTCAGGCTGCACTAGACATGGAAGATACCTTGTTCTTAGTTGCTGAAGAAAGGGAAATCATACTAGGTTATGCCTTGCTTTATAAGGCAGCAGATGAGGCAGATATTACAAATGTTGCTGTTGCCCCAAAGCAAAGAAGGAAAGGCTATGGCAAAAGCCTGGTACTTAGTCTGATTTCTCAAGGATGCAAACAAGGAATCACCAGTTATTTCCTAGAGGTTCGACAAGGAAATGAACCTGCTAGAAAGATGTATGAAAGCCTTGGATTTAACCAGGTGGGAGTTCGCAAGAACTACTATGACAATCCCACAGAAGATGCCATCATTATGAAATATGAAGTAGGAGAATAGAAATGTTAGATGTATGCTTGCTAGGAACGGCAGGAATGATGCCACTTCCACATCGTCATTTGACAGCACTTATGACAAGATACAATGGCAGCAATCTCTTGATTGACTGTGGAGAAGGAACTCAGGTAGCCATTCGCAAAAAAGGCTGGAGTGTCCACTCTATTGATACTATTTGTTTTACCCATTATCATGCAGACCATATCAGTGGCCTTCCAGGACTACTGCTTTCCATGGGTAATGCAGAACGAACAGAGCCACTTTTGTTGATTGGACCAAAAGGTTTGGCTAGGGTGGTAGATTCTTTAAGAGTGATTGCACCAGAGCTTCCATTTGAGATTAAATATCACGAAATCAATCAGCAAGAAGAAGTGATAGAAACAAAGGGTTATCATATTACCGCATTTAAGGTGAATCACAATGTCACCTGTTATGGCTACACCCTGCAGATCCTTCGGGCTGGCAAATTTTCAGTGGAAAATGCAAAACAACTAGACATTCCGGTTCGCTGCTGGAGCCATTTGCAAAAAGGCCAGACAGTGGAATGCGATGGTAAGAGATATACACCTGACATGGTGATGGGACAGGAAAGAAGAGGGATTAAAGTAACCTATTGCACAGACTCAAGGCCGACGGATCTTATTGCAAGTCAGGCAAAGGATGCAGACTTATTCATTTGCGAAGGTATGTATGGAGAAAAAGAAAAATTACCGAAGGCAAAGAAGAACAAACATATGATGTTCAATGAGGCAGCAGCTTTGGCGGCAAAGGCCCAGCCAGCTTTGATGTGGCTGACACATTTTAGTCCATCCTTGGTACAGGCTGAGCATTATATGGATGAAGTGCGAAGCATCTTTGCCAAGTCTTACCTGGGCAAAGATGGAAAAAGCATGGAAATTGATTTTATCGATGAAGAAATAGAAAGCGAAAAGCATAAGTCTTAAATAGCTGGAGGAATGATTATTGAAAAGAGTAATCAGAATTGTGGTTGCTGTTATTATTATGGCAGTGCTTGTGGTTGGGTATTATTACTACTTATCTCACCGAAATGCCACAAAAGTACAGGAAGAAAAAGCAGAAGAATTAACAGAAATCGAAGATATTCTTACCACGGATTTGGAAAATGACTATCCAGCCTCTCCAAGAGAAGTGGTAAAATTCTATGATCGTATTGTATCTTGCTACTATTCTGGAGAATGTACGCAAGATGAGATCACGGAGCTAGCCAAAGTACAGTGGCAGCTATTAGATACGCAGCTGCAACAAATCAATCCTATTGACACCTTTACTTCATCGGTTCAGGCAGATGTAGCAAAGAATCAAGAAATGCAGCGCTCTATAATAAGTATTAAAGTATCCTCGAGCCTAGATGTAGAATATAAGACCGTAAACGGAGATGATATTGCTGTGGTGCAAGACACCTACTTCATGAAGGAAGGGTCTTCTTATGAAAAAACCAAGCAGCAGTATGCCCTTCGCCAAGGTGAGGATAAGAAGTGGTACATCCTTGCATTTGACTTATCAGATGTTGATGTAACAACCCAAGACAAATAGAAAAGAGAACGATATGAAAGAGAAAGAAATAAAGATTCTTGCAATCGAAAGTTCCTGCGATGAAACGGCAGCAGCCGTTGTGGTAAATGGCAGAGACCTTCGTTCCAATGTAATTTCCTCCCAGATTGCCCTGCATACCCTATATGGCGGGGTGGTACCGGAAATTGCATCTCGAAAGCATATAGAAAAGGTAAATCAAGTCATCCGCCAAGCCTTAGCAGAGGCGGAGATGACCTTGGATGATATAGATGGAATTGCTGTGACCTATGGGCCAGGGCTAGTAGGGGCATTACTTGTAGGAGTAGCAGAGGCCAAAGCAATCAGCTTTGCCAAAAATATCCCTTTGATTGGAGTACATCATATTGAAGGGCATATTAGCGCAAATTATATCGAAAATAAAGATTTAGAGCCACCATTTTTATGCCTGGTTGTATCTGGAGGCCATACGCACTTGGTAAGGGTCATGGATTATGGCAAATATGAGATTCTCGGCTTAACAAGAGATGATGCGGCTGGAGAAGCCTTTGATAAAGTAGCAAGAGCCATAGGCCTAGGCTACCCAGGAGGACCTAAGATCGAAGCAAAGGCCAAAGAAGGAAATCCATCTGCCATTGCTTTCCCAAGAGGAAAGGTAGCAGACTGCGTCTATGATTTCTCCTTTAGTGGTATGAAATCTGCTGTCCTCAATTATATTAATGGCTGTAAAATGAAAAATATTACCTATAATGAAGCAGATATTGCAGCTTCCTTCCAGCAGGCAGTGGTAGATGTGCTTACGCAAAGGGCGATTCATGCTATGGAAGAGTATCAGATCGACCAATTTGCTATAGCGGGAGGAGTAGCCTCTAATCAGACATTACGAGAAGCTATGAGAAAAGCCTGCGAAGATAAGGGAGTAAGATTCTACCACCCATCTCCAATTTTGTGTACAGATAATGCAGCAATGATTGGGGCTGCGGGCTACTATGAATACTTAGCAGGTAACTTTAGCGATTTACATTTGAATGCTGTTCCTAACCTAAAGTTAGGAGAACGATAAAAATATCAAAAAAATACAATTTCTTGTTGACACCCATCATGATTGATGGTAATATAAATCTTGCTTTGAGAAAAGCACACAACTGAATGCAGAGGTATCGAAGTGGTCATAACGAGGCGGTCTTGAAAACCGTTTGGGTTCACGCCCACGTGGGTTCGAATCCCACCCTCTGCGTTTCCATTATGGAAGAGGAAGAATAACCAATCTTTGGTTATTCTTTTTTATCGGAAGCAGGCAGATCAACTAAATGATGAGATGTTAAGTTTTTCGAGCAGATTGGAGAAGTACCCAAGCTGGCCGAAGGGGCTCCCCTGGAAAGGGAGTAGGTCGTTAACGCGGCGCGAGGGTTCAAATCCCTCCTTCTCCGTTAAAATAAGTTTGATAAAACTTATTTTACTTCTTGACAAGAGATTGAATGTCGTGATATAGTAACATTCACTCTGGTAAAGAAGAGTGACTATCAAATTTCTTTTTGAAAACATTGAAAAAGTTGTTGACAGAAAAGAAAAGACATGATAGTATATAGAAGTTGTCGGCAAACGAAAGAAACCGACAGAACCTTGATAACTGAACAGTGAAATAACCTTGAAAGATTCGAAAGAATTTCATGTGAAATGAGAAAACGTATCTTGAAAAAATAGGTGAAGATACGAAGTTACATTTTACATGCGAACACCTAAAACAGTAAAGCGTCGAAAGACGCAAAAGGATATTAGCCAAGAAGTAATTCTGAAGCAATATAACAAAAGATTAAACATGAGAGTTTGATCCTGGCTCAGGATGAACGCTGGCGGCGTGCTTAACACATGCAAGTCGAACGA
>CAVJBW010000118.1:0-5127 GCA_963647625.1 Lachnospiraceae bacterium | reverse complement strand
TTTCTTTTTGCTGATCTTGCCAGAATTAACATCAATCACGGTCATTGCTTCTGTTGGTTCAATGACCAAAGAAGCTCCTGATTTTAAATGAACCACTTTGCTCGTAGCTCTTTCGATCTTCGTCTTTAAGCCATATAGATTGACCAAAGAATAGTCATCTTCATATAATCTAGCCTGTTCGTACTGAGTAGCAAGCTCATGATGGATATCTGGTATGTCCGTTACGATATCCTGAACCTGATTGGCGGCAAAGCTTTTTGCATAAGTCAAATACCTAGGCTGTGCCTTGTATGCTAGGCTATATAAGCTCTTGCAGGTTACCTGCTTTAGCCATTTGCTGATTTGCAATGCTCCCTCTGTAAGTTCCTCGGCTAAATCATCTATAGAAACGTCTCTTGCATTGGTTCGAAGTAAAATGCCATATTGGTCAAGATGATCGCAGTCCTTTTGTAAAAAATCCTGCAAGCTCTTTCTTTCTTCCCCTTTAATCTTTGCCGAAATCCCCTTTGCCAAATTGCCGGTTGTCATAATGGCATGTGGCAAATGAAAGTTTAAATCAAAGCTCGCCCCTGGAATCTTTGTCTTTAAGGCATCCTTGTCAATTTGAACTAGGACCTCATCTCCTGCGCCAATGCTTTTGTGAGACACCTTTTTGGTAAAGATAGCCTGGGATAAATATTTAAGGGAAGTAAAACATTCACACCCTTTTGCATAGGTTATATATGCCGCATTCAGATTCCAATCCACTCTTAGCACTTTTCCTATGTAAATATTCCCCACAAGAGAAATATTATCTTTGTGAAAGAGTCTAAGATCCATCAAAGTATCTTCTTGCATAAAAGCCCAAAGGCAAAAAGGCTTTTGCTCCTGATTTCGCTCTAATTCTATTTCAGTGAAAATTAACCTATTCAATATCCTCACCTGCCGCTCCTAGTGGCAAAAGATTTCCATCTAAATCTCGATAATACACTTCTTTGCGTTCGATTTGAATATCATGAACCCCATAAGGAATCTGAGCCTTTTGATATAAATATTCAAGAACCAATTGCGGCTTAATATTCTCTATGCTTCCTGCACTTAAAGTCATAGCAAATCCTGGGCCATTGCGTTTGATTAGGTCAAATTGATAAATAAATGGCTTTATATCAATTTCACGTGTGGACTTTTTGGTTTCCTTGGTAACAATAATTTCGCCCTGATCTAGAATCCAGGTCTGGACCAATTCTTGCAATTGTTCTTGGGAAAAAGGATTTTTATCTTCTTCTTTGTAATATAGTTCATAGCTAGCACCAGCAACCTGTGCCATGGCTTTTGCCGCTTGATCTGGTAGCTTTTTGTATTCAAGCACCCGAATTCCTTCTGCCATGGTATCATTTAATGCCTGTATGGCATCTTTCGATGACATGGTAGAATTCACCTCTATATCAAAATATTCTCCGCAACTTTCTACGCCAACACCAATAGGTGCTGCAAAGGACATGATTTGATGGGGACTAAATCCTTCTGAATAACGAATATCAATTTGCGCTCTTCGAATTGCTTTTTGAAAATAACGCATCAAGTCTAGATGACCTAAGAACTTGACTGCTCCATGTCTTGTAAATTTAATTCTAATTTTCATAGCAAACTCCTTCTCCATAGATGCTTGCTCCGCAGCCAGAACACTTTTCTCGGCAATTCGGCGTCACCACACCTTGCAAAGCATTGCGATATTCTCGAAGCAAAAAGTCTTTGCTTACACCAATGTCAATAAAGTCCCAAGGGAATATTTCATCCTCTGCTCTAGTTCGATCTACATAAAATCCGCCATTTATGCCTGCTTCATCAAATGCTTCAAGCCACTTATCATAGGCAAATGATTCCGTCCAGGCATCAAATAGGCAGCCTTTTTCATAGGCCTTTAGAATCACTTTGGACAATTTGCGGTCTCCCCTAGCCATAATTCCTTCTAGTCGTGTTACATCCGCAGCATGCCAATTGTACTTCAGGCTTTTACGATTCAATTGATTTTTAACCGCCTCATTAACCACGCTGGCCCGATTTAAAAATTCTTCTTTCGAGCACATGCTCATCCATTGAAAGGCGGTAAATGGCTTAGGCACAAAGAAAGAAGTGCTAATGGTAATCTGACATTTACCATTTCTTTCTTCTTTTGGAATATCATAGTAACGAACTGCGATCTTGTTGGCAAGCTCGGCAATTGCTTCCATATCCTCTTTGTTTTCTGTTGGAAGGCCTAACATAAAGTACAGCTTTACTTTTTGCCAACCACCTTCAAAAGCCAAGCCGGCTCCTCGTATGATTTCTTCCTCGGTCAAACCTTTATTAATCACGTCTCTCATACGCTGAGAACCAGCCTCTGGGGCAAAGGTCAAGGAACTTTTTTTGATATCCTGCACTTGGCTCATAACATCCAATGAAAAGGCGTCAATTCGAAGAGATGGCAAGGAAATATTGACTCCCTGTCCTTTAAATTCTTGAATCAAACAGTTCACTAACTCCTCTAAGCTTTCATAGTCAGAAGAACTTAAAGAACTCAAAGAAATCTCTTCATGTCCTGTATTTTTCAGCAGTAAAGCTGCTTGCTGTTTTAAAGTCTCAACATCCTTTTGCCTTGTAGGACGATAGATGGCTCCTGCCTGACAAAAACGGCAGCCACGGATACAGCCACGCATAATTTCCAATACCACACGATCTTGGGTCACCTTGGTAAATGGGACAATAGGCTTTTCCAAATAAGGAGCCTTGGTGACATCTGTTACTACTTGTCGTTTGATTTTACTTGGTATTTCTTCAAAGCATTTATCAAAAGAAGCAATGGTGCCATCTTCTTTATATTGAACTTCATACAAAGATGGTGCATAAATCCCTGGTATGCAAGCTGCTTTTCTTAAAAATTCTTCTCTGCTATCTCCTGCTTTTCTGCTAGATTGGTAGACTTCAAACAACTGATCATAAATAACTTCGCCTTCCCCAATATAAAACAAGTCAAAAAAATCAGCGATTGGTTCCGGATTGTAGCTACATGGACCACCGCCAATTACAATCGGGCAGTCCCAGTCTCTTTCCTTGGACCAAAATGGAATCTGGCTCAGCTCCAAAATCTGTAAAATATTGGTATAACACATTTCATATTGCAAGGTGATACCCAAGAAATCAAACTTCTTTACTGGATCTTGAGATTCTAATGCAAATAGCGGAATCTCTTTTTCCAATAAAATCTCATGAAGATCCCTCCATGGTGAGAAGACTCTTTCACAATAAACATCTTCTCTTTTATTAAACATGGCATACAAGATCTGCATTCCCAAATGAGACATACCAATTTCATACAAATCTGGAAAACACATGCAAAATCGAATCATATCTGGTTTCAGTTCTTTTCGAACCATATTAAATTCGCTTCCAATATATCTAGTAGGCTTATCAACTGTCATCAAAATTTCGTCTGATAAAGCAAGTTTACTCATACTTCTTATGATCCTTTCTCAACCTAAGAATAACTCCTGCAAATACAGAAGTTATTCTAACATAACATATTTTTTTATTTTGTGCCAATTCTCTAGACTAATTTATAGAACAGTTCTTATCTTACACATCAAAATCAGCTAATTTTTGAAAAAAGCAACTAGGTGCTCCAGTATGACAGGCAATGCCTCCTACCTGATCTACCTTTGCAAGGATAGTATCATTATCACAATCTAATAATAATTCCTTGACATATTGAAGGTGTCCTGAGGTTAATCCTTTTGTCCAGAGTTCATCTCGCGATCTAGACCAATAGGTCATCTTCCCTGTTTCAAGGGTGGTTTGGTAGGCTTCTTCATTCATATAAGCCAGCATAAGCACCTTGTTTGTCTCTGCCTCTTGAACAATAACCGGAATCATACCATCTGAGTTGAGTTTAAACTTGTCCCAGGATAAGGATTCATTGATCTTCTTTAATTGTTGCTTCTGCTCTTGCATATTCCAATCCATCTTACAAACTACCCTTCGTAGATAATATTCCTGTTATTCTTTCATCATAACCGCTTGCTTCATCTAATGCTCTTGCAAAGGCTTTGAATAAGGCCTCGATCTTATGATGATCATTTTCTCCTGCCAAAATTCGCAGATGCAGGTTCATTCCAGCGCTATAAGATATTGCATAGAAAAATTCTCTCACCATCTGCGTGTCCATATCTCCGCATTTCTCCTGGGCAAATTCACCTTCAAAAGCAAAATAAGGTCTTCCTGACAAATCGATTGCACACATAACAAGACTTTCATCCATAGGCAAGATACAACTCCCAAAACGCTTGATTCCTTTTTTATCACCAAGGGCGTTTTTGATGGCTCTTCCAAGAACAATGCCTACATCTTCTATGGTATGATGACAATCCACATTCAAATCACCCTTACAATTTACAGACAAATCAAAGAAGCCATGTCGCGCAAAGCCGTCTAGCATGTGGTCAAAAAATCCCACACCTGTATCCAAAGTAGCCTTGCCCTCTCCATCCATATTCAGCTTCATATCGATCTTGGTTTCTTTTGTATTTCTTGTTTCTGTTACAACACGATTCAACTTACTCACCTACATTTATTATTCTTTCTCTTCAAATCTAACTTTAATAGAATTGGCATGGGCCGTCAACTGTTCACACTCTGCAAATTGGACAATATCTTTATAGATTCCTTCCAATGCCTCCTTAGAATAAGAAATAATGGAAGATTTTTTGATAAAATCATCTACAGAAAGTGGGGAAAAGAATTTTGCTGTTCCATTGGTTGGAAGCACATGATTCGGACCTGCAAAATAATCCCCTAAAGGTTCTGAAGAATATGGTCCAAGGAATATGGCTCCCGCATTTTTGATCTTTGTCATCACTTCAAATGGGTGGTCCATTACAATTTCTAAATGTTCTGAAGCAATTTCATTGGCCGTATCAATAGCCTGCTCTAAGTCTTTCGCTACCAATATATAACCATAATTTTCTAAGGATTTTTCAATAATTTCTTTTCTAGATAACTGCTTTGTAAATTCATCTACTTCTTTTGCAACTTCTTTTGCTAGCTTTTCACTGGTGGTAACTAGAATTGCAGAAGCCAATTCATCATGTTCTGCCTGAGATAATAAATCTGCAG
>CAVJBW010000117.1:0-5129 GCA_963647625.1 Lachnospiraceae bacterium | reverse complement strand
TCCTCATTGTTTTTCACAATTCGCGTAGGATTTTCCATAACAATCATCTCATCTAAAACATCTTTATAGATTCCAGAATACATCCCAATGATGGAATAATTGCCTATTGAAATTCCTTCTCGAACTGCAACGCTTAGTCCTAGAAAGGTATATTTACCAATCCTAACATTACCAGCCAGGTTCGAGCTTGCCGATAACACACAGCCTTCTTTTAATATGCCATCATGAGCGATATTCACCTGGGGCTGTATATATACATAATCTTCTATTGTTACATTACAGGATATAAAACATCCATATTGAATGGTCACGCCCTTACCTATTTGGGTTGTTGGCGGAATGTAAACATCTGGGTGAATCAAGCTAGCCGCTTCTATACCATCATTTTTTATTTTTGCAAATAGTTTTTTGCGAACTTCTGGTTCCCCGATTCCTATAGATATTTGCAGATTTCCTGCGAACTTGCTGATAGCCGCTTCATAAGAATAGACCCTAACATCATTAACGAATTCTCCTCGATCTCCATCGTCGATGAAAATAAAATCTTCCCAGGTTCGTGAACGTCCATTAATTATTCTAGCAAGTTCAAGCACTTCTCTTCCGCATCCACCTGCACCATATATTCCTAGAATCAATTTGACACCTCATTTATCTTACTTATTCTCCCTGATCCCCATTATTTACAGGTGCGATTCAAGAGGCATACCGTCTCTATATTTCCTGTAAATGGGAACATATCCACGCAACATATTCGCTTGACTTCATATCCCCCTTCTAGAAATGCCTCAAGATCCCTAGCCAAGGAGGTTGGTTTGCAGGAAATATAGACAATGCTCACCACCTGATAGGATAAGAGCTTCTTAAGGGCCTTTGGCAAGACTCCCTCTCGAGGAGGATCTACCACGATAAAGTCCGGCTTTTGGTCAATATTGTCAAGTACCGCAAATACATCTCCTGCAATAAATTCGCAGTTATCTAGCTTATTATCCCTGGCATTTTCCCGGGCTGCCAAGACAGCTTCTTCTACAATTTCTACTCCAATCACCTGCTTGGCACTTGATGCCATTAGCTGGGCGATGGTACCGGTTCCGCTATATAAATCATAGACGATCTTGTCATCTCCTGCGGTTCCGATAAAATCTCTAGCGGTTTCATAGAGCACCTCTGCCCCAAGGGAATTGGTCTGGAAGAAGGAAAATGGCGTAATCTTAAATCTTAAGCCAA
This sequence comes from Lachnospiraceae bacterium, assembly GCA_963647625.1. Classification (GTDB taxonomy): domain Bacteria; phylum Bacillota; class Clostridia; order Lachnospirales; family Lachnospiraceae; genus Eubacterium_C. The sequence goes on along the minus strand of CAVJBW010000117.1, from coordinate 3,905 downwards.
GAAGTTCCTCGTAGAAATAATCCTTTCCATACAAAATATGCATGCCTTGATTGATAACTGCATCTGCCAAAGAATCATTGACAATATGTAGGATTCCGGCCACTTCAAAAGACAAGTCCAAAGAAAGGATCAGCTCCTTCCATTGATCTAAAAGTTCTTCTTCATCTAGGTCAAAACACTGGCTCTGGCTTGTGGTAACAAGACAGACCAAGAGCTCCTTTGTCTTTTCTCCTTGCCTAAGAAGCAAATGTCTCAAATAGCCCTCATGGGTATTCTTATGTAGGAAAGGAATCTTTCTTTCACCAAAAAATTCCATACTCGCTTGTAGGATTTTCCCAAAGTCTTCACTTGCAATCCTACAATCTGCCACTGGCACAATATCATGAAAGCTCCCTCTTTTGTGCATTCCTAAGGCTAATGGTCCATCCTTTACTTCATCCCCAAAAGAATATTCCATCTTGTTACGATAGCCGTCGACTTTAGGGCTTTTCTTTACTCCCTCAAAGACTTCCGGTGGAACCATAGGCAGCAAGTCCTTGACCTGATTATATTTGATTTGAAGCTGGGTCTCATAGTCCATGCTTTGATAGAGGCAGCCTCCGCATATACCTGCATGGAGGCAGCGAGGCGAGTCTAATTCTAAGTTGGATTTTTCTAATACTTCTAAGAGATTTCCCTCTATCTTGCCTTTTCTTTTTTTGCTTACTCGAAGGGATATTTTTTGCCCTGGCAAGGCATTTTTTACCTGAATCAGCTCCCCTTGGTCGCTTTCAACGATTCCCTTATTGGGAAATGCGATCTTATTTACTTGCCCTTCTACGATTTGTCCTTTTTTCATTCTTTCTCCTTGGACTAAGAAAAAAAGGCTCCTTTCTACATAAAAGAGCCTTTCTTCATTTCTTCTTTTTTCTTATTGAAATCTATTATTTTTCATCATCGAAGAAGTCATCATCGAAATCATCATCAAAATCATCTTCGTATTCATCAATATAATCCGGTGCAAAATAACGATATAAGAAATAGAATGCCACACCTACAGAAGCAATGATTGCAATAATAATTAAGATATTGCGAACCTTCTTCTTGTCTCTGTCTGCGATTAATTTGGTAAGTTTGTCAAGTTTGATTAAATCGTTCATTGAGCCCACTCCTTTGCTGTTTAATAATCCTTAAATACTTGGGAATATTATACCATAAGTTCTTTTAGGATACTAGATTTTTTTTAATTTGGCAAAGGTTGCAAACATTTTCTTGACCCCACAAGAATCAAACTCTACCGTCACTTCAAAGTCACGGCCACCTCTTACAATTTCCTTTACGATGCCTTGTCCAAAACGCAGGTGCTCCACCCGATCTCCCACACCATAGTCTAGCTGTCCATCAGCTAAGGCGACTTTTCCAAAGTCCTTGCTTTCCCTTTTGCCTCCTCCACTTTGAGTGAGGTAGGAACTTTTTTTGAAAGTGGTCTTTGCCTGTCTTGAAGGAGAAGCATCACGGATTGGTTTCGTTTCTTGAATCGCATCTGAGAGCAAGTCTTTGTGAATCTCTTTTACGAATCGAGACACCCTGCTAAAATTAATTTCCCCCCTTACCATTCGCATTTTGGCGCTGGTAATGGTTAGTTGTTTCATGGCTCTAGTGATTCCCACATACATCAGCCTACGCTCTTCTTCAATCTCCCCTTCATCCTCTGCGGAAATCGACATATAAGAAGGGAATAGTCCATCTTCAAGGCCGGCTAGATATACATTAGGAAACTCTAAGCCCTTTGCGCTATGCAAAGTCATAAGAACTACATAATCACTATCCTCTGGCAGTTCATCGATTTGCGCTACCAAGGCCACTTCCTCTAAGAAGCCACTTAAGGTTGCTTGTTCAACACTTTCCTCATAGGTGGCAAGCTTACTCATCAGTTCATCAATATTTTCAATTCTAGCTAGGGATTCATCGGTATTTTCCACTTCTAACTCTCTAACATAACCGGTCTGTTCAATGAGTTCTTCTAGAATCTGTGTCAGAGAAAATCCTCCTAGCAACTTGGTTCTAAGACCTTGAATCAAGGCCACAAATGGCTCAATCTTGCTTGCTGCTCTTCCTAGCGTGCTGATTTGCTTTGCATTTTCCAAAGCCTGATAAAAGCTGATATCACATTGATCTGCATAGTTTTGAACCTTGGCGATGGAAGTCGCTCCAATCCCTCTTTTTGGTACATTGACAATTCTTTGCACTGCAAGGTCGTCCTTGGCATTGTCAATGGTTTTTAGATAACTGAGAAGGTCCTTGATTTCTTTTCTGGCATAGAAGTTCACGCCACCAATGATTTTGTAAGGAATATTTTCTCTTACAAAGCACTCTTCAAAGAGACGGGACTGAGCATTGGTACGATACAAAATAGCACTATCTAAGTAACGATACTCCTGGCGCTTGGCTCTTAGCTGAATATCATGGACGATATATCTAGCTTCTTCTTCTCCATTTTCAAATTGTTTAAATGCCACCTTGTTGCCCACTTCATTTTCCGTCCACAAACGCTTGTCTTTCCTACGCGTATTATTTTGGATCACACAGTTGGCAGCATTCAAAATATTCTGAGTGGAGCGATAATTTTGCTCTAATCGAATGACATGAGCTCCTGGGTAATGCTGCTCAAAATTCAGGATATTTTGAATATTTGCTCCCCTAAACTTGTAGATGGACTGATCATCATCTCCCACCACACAAAGGTTCTCATACTTTCCTGCAAATAAGCGAACCAGCTCAAACTGGGCTGTATTGGTATCTTGATATTCATCTACCATGACATATTCAAATCGCTCCTGGTACTGTTCTCTTACCTGACTATCTTTGCGAAAGAGCTGTACCGTATTGACGATCAAGTCATCGAAATCCATGGCATTGTTACGCTTTAGGGCGGATTGATATTCTCGATAAACACTAGCATAAAGACTTTTTACATAATCACCATCGGCGCTTTTTGCATATTCTACTTCGTTGATCAGCTGGTCCTTGGCACTTGAAATCGCTGACAAAAAGCTTTTTTCTTTAAATTTCTTGGTATCAATCTCCATTTTTTTGCAAATGGATTTCATCAGACTCTTTTGATCATCTGAATCATAGATAGTAAAGTTGTTGTCATAGCCGATTCGATCTGCATAACGCCTTAATATTCTTACGCAGGTAGAATGAAAGGTTGCCACCCATACTGCATCTGCTCCATAGTCCACTGCCTTATCGACTCTCTCTCTCATTTCCCCTGCCGCTTTATTGGTAAATGTAATAGCCAAAATACGATAAGGAGCCACATTATTATCAATCAAATAAGCGATACGGCTAGTTAAGACCTTGGTCTTCCCCGATCCTGCACCTGCAAGAATCAGCAAAGGTCCCTGGGTATGCTTTACCGCTTCTAGTTGTCTGTCATTTAATTCTTCGTACATATTCTTCTCCCTTATTGAAAAAGAAAACATCAGGGGAGTTCCCTGATGCAACTTTTAATCCTTTAATCGCTTAAATACCATATCATATCCATCATTGCCATAGTTCAAAGCTCGATTCACTCGGCTGATGGTTGCTGTAGAAGCTCCTGTAATCTCCGCAATCTCCTGATAGGTCTTCTCTTCACGAAGCATCTTGGCCACTTCAAATCGTTGCGATAAAGAAAGTAATTCATTCACCGTACATGCATCTTCAAAAAATATATAACACTCTTCCTTATTCTTCAATGACAAAATTGCATCAAACAATTGTGAGATTGCTTCTGTTCTTATTTCCTTCGCCACTACATTTCACCCCAATTATTATTTTTTTGCGTCTAACATCATTAACGCGACTACTTCGATTTTAACATACTAAAGTTTTAAAGTAAACCTTCTCCTTTTTTAAAATAGACGAAAGATGATTTATCC
>CAVJBW010000116.1:0-5133 GCA_963647625.1 Lachnospiraceae bacterium | reverse complement strand
CCGCAAAATAGTAAAAAAGAGGGAATGGAATGTAGAAAAAGTGACTGCACGGTTCTTTCCCGCAGCAGTCACTTCATATCTTTTTTTCATTTCCATGGCAGCGGCCTTGGTAAAGGTTACAACTAATATATTCGAAGGATGGATCTGCTCCTTTCCAACTAAATATTCTACCCGTTTGGTGATTACCAAAGTCTTCCCGCTTCCAGGTCCTGCAATGCAAAAATAAGCACCGTCTTTTGCGGTAATTGCCTGAATCTGAGACTCAGAATAATTACTCATTTCTTAATTTTTCGATTCCTTTCATGATACGTCTTATGGACTCTTCTTTTCCAAGAACCTCCATAATACCAGTTGCACCATCTGGCGTCATTTGCTTTCCAGAAACTGCTGTTCGAACAGGCCACATAACGGTAGCATTTTTTAGTTCTGCTTTCGCCGCATAATCTTTTAATACTTCAAAAAGTGCATCGTTGGAAAAATCTTCCTGTTGTTGCAAGATTGGCAAAAGATCAGATAAAATCTGTAGAGAATTTTCACTATTGGTTTTTGATTTCTTATGTGTATACATTGCGATATCATAGTCTGGCAATTCTTCAAAGAAATCAATATGATCTGCAATATCTGGAAATACTTCAATTCGAGTCTTTACCATATTGGCAATCTTTTTAAGATCAAGATCTTTGTGAATCACTTCTTTGATATATGGCTGAGCCATTTGATAGAAGGTATCAAAATCCATAGATTTTAGATATTCTCCATTCATCCATTTAAGCTTCACGATATCAAATACAGCAGGGGATTTGCTCATATGATGATAATCAAACTTTTTGACTAATTCATCTAAAGTAAATATCTCCTGATTATCCTCTGGGCTCCAACCTAGCAAGGCTACAAAGTTAACAATAGCTTCTGTAACAAATCCTTGTTCAAGCAAGTCTTCATAGGAAGAGTGACCACTTCTTTTGGATAGTTTTTGGTGCTCTTCATTGGTAATCAAAGGGCAATGTACATATACTGGGACTTCCCAGCCAAATGCTTCATAGAGACGATTATATTTTGGAGAAGAGGATAAATACTCATTTCCTCGAACCACATGCGTAATTCCCATCAAATGATCATCTACTACATTGGCAAAGTTGTATGTTGGATAACCATCTGATTTGATTAAAATCATATCATCAAGCTCTGAATTGTCTACTGTAATATCACCGTAGATCTCATCATGGAAAGTGGTAGTTCCTTCTGTAGGATTGTTTTGACGAATGACATAAGGTTTACCTTCTGCAAGATTTTTTTCAATCTCTTCTTTGGAAAGATGTAAGCAGTGCTTGTCATAGACAGAAATTTCCTTTCCTTCTACAACATTTTGTTTTAGAGATTCTAAACGTTCCTTATCGCAAAAACAATAATATGCTTCCCCTTTTTCAATTAATTCTTTGGCATATTCTAAGTAAATTCCCTGTTTGTGTCTTAAAGACTGTACATAAGGGCCTACCTGACCTTCTTTGTCTGGTCCCTCGTCATGAATAAGGCCTGTTTTTTCAAGGGTTCGATAAATAATATCTACAGCTCCCTCTACCAATCGTTCCTGATCAGTATCTTCTATACGAAGAAGGAAATCACCATCTTCATGTTTTGCAATTAGGTAGGCATATAAAGCTGTTCTTAAATTACCTACATGCATTCTTCCTGTTGGACTTGGTGCGAATCTCGTTCTTACTTTACTCATCTTACTTCTTCATCTCCTACTATATATTTCTTGCTATTTCATTTAAAAGTTCGTGAGCTGCCATCTCTTTTGACATTAAGCTAAGCTCCTTTACCTGGTCTTTACTAATCAGTGTAAGAACATTTGTATCAGTAGCAAAACCTGCTCCCTCTTGTTTTAAATTATTCGCAGCAATTAAGTCAAGATTTTTTTTGCTCAGTTTTGCTTTGGAATGTTCAATCATATTCTGAGTTTCCATGGAAAATCCACAGACGAACTGATTACTTCTTTTCTTACTTGCCGCCTCTTTAATAATATCTTTTGTGCGAACTAGCGAAAGGGTCATATCGCCATCTTGTTTTTTTATCTTTTCGTCAACATAATTTACCGGAGTATAATCAGCAACAGCTGCAGCCATAATCAATACATCTGCATTATCAAATTCACCAAGTACAGCATCATACATCTCCTGAGCATTTGTCACATCGATTCTTTTTACATTCATAGGTGTTGTAAGGTTGGTTTGAGCAGAAACCAAAGTTACTCTTGCACCTCTATACGCGGCAGCTTTTGCAATTGCATAACCCATTTTGCCAGTAGAATGATTGGAAATAAATCGTACTGGATCTAATGCTTCCTTGGTAGCTCCAGCAGTAACTAAGAAATGTTTTCCAGTTAAATCCTTGTCATACGCAATTTCTAACAAAATATGTTCTAGCAGAATCTCTGGATCAGGCATCTTTCCAGCTCCAACATCTCTACATGCCAACATACCTGTAGCTGGCTCAATCACTTTTATTCCGTGTTGTTTTAATTTTTGTAGATTCTCCTGTAGGATGCTATTTTCATACATATTTGTATTCATAGCAGGAGAAATCAAAATAGGAGCTTTACAAGCCATTGCAGTTGTAGTAAGCATATCATCTGCAATGCCACCAGCAATTTTGCCAATAACATTGGCTGAAGCTGGAGCAATCAGCATGATATCAGCTTTTTTTGCCAAAGAGACATGTCCTACATGAAATTCAAAATTACGATCAAAAGTATCTACTAGGCACTTATGATTGGTTAAGGTTTCAAAAGTGATTGGGTTGATGAAATTCGTGGCATTTTGAGTCATAATGACATGAACTTCAGCATGTAACTTAATGAGCATACTTGCAAGATTGGCAATCTTGTATGCTGCAATAGAACCAGTTACTCCTAATACAACGGTCTTTCCTTGTAACATAACAATCTCCTATAAGTCTTTTAAAAGCCCATGTTTTTCATAATTTGTCACACGTTCTATTTGATTATCGTCACCAATGATGACTACTTTTGGAGCATGATCTTTTGCTTCCTTTGCATCAAGACTAGCATAGGCCATAATAATAATCTTATCTCCTACACTTACGCATCTTGCAGCTGCACCATTTAAACAAATTACGCCACTACCTCTTTGACCTGCGATGGTATAAGTTTCAAAACGTGCTCCATTATTTACATCAACAATCTGTACCTTTTCATACTCTAAGATTCCAGAGGCATCTAATAAATCTTCATCTACCGTAATACTTCCCACATAATCTAATTCTGCTTGAGTAACGGTAGCTCGATGAATTTTTCCTTTTAACATTTCAATCTGCATGATTTATTCCTCCAAAATTACTTAGAAACAGAAAAGTTGTCAATCAATCTAGTCTTGCCGATATATACAGCCATTGCAAATAAAGTACCATCTTCAACTGCTTTCGTTTCTTGCATGGTAAGACCATCGACTGCCTTCACATAATCGATTTTTGCCATAGGCTCTGCTTCAATTAAGGCAATCATCTGATCTAAGACTTCTTTTGTCGTAGTTGCACCTTCTTGAACTAACTTTTCTCCTAAGAAAATTGCTTTTGATAATACTAAAGCAGCACTTCTTTCTTCTGCAGATAAGTAAGTATTTCTAGAGCTTTTTGCAAGACCGTCCTCTTCGCGAACAATTGGACAACCAACAATCTCTAGATCCATACTTAAATCCAAAACCATTCTCTTGATAATAGCCAGTTGTTGAGCATCCTTTTGTCCAAAGTAAGCGCGATCTGGCATTACAATATGAAATAGCTTGCTACATACGGTACAGACTCCCCTGAAATGAACAGGTCTTGACTGTCCACATAATTCTTCTGTTAAAACAGACATATCTACATAAGAACAAAATCCTTCTGGATACATTTCTTCTGGTGTAGGATGAAAGATTAAATCTGCACCAAGACTTTGGCAAAAAGCACTGTCCTTGGCCAAATCTCTAGGATAGCTTTCCAAGTCTTCTCCAGGACCAAATTGCATAGGATTGACAAAAATACTAACTACTACATGGTCATTTTCCTCTTTTGCTTTTGTAATAAGAGAACCATGGCCTTCATGCAAATAGCCCATGGTAGGGACCAAAGCTACGCTATCTCCTGCTTTTCTCCATTCCTTCACCTGTTGTCTTACTTCTTTTATGGTTTCAACTACTTTCATGATTTCCTCCATCAACATGTATTTACTCGTTTATTTCAATGCATTTATAATTTCTTCATCAATACCATAGGTATGTTCCTTCGCTGGGAAGTTTTCTGCTTGGATTTCGCTTATATAGCTTGCAAATGCTTCCTTCATCATGCTTCCACAATCTGCAAATTTACGAACGAATTTTGGCACAAAGTCAGAAAACATACCGAGCATATCCTGATATACCAGCACCTGACCATCACAATGTGCACTAGCACCAATTCCGATGGTTGGAATCGTAAGCTCCTTAGAAATCTTATCCGCAAGCAAGGCCGGAATTCCTTCCAAAACAACCATAGATGCTCCAGCTTCTTCAATCAGTCTAGCATCATCTAGTATCTGCTGGGCTCTCTCTAACGATTTGCCTTGTACCTTGAATCCACCAAAGGCATTTATCGATTGAGGTGTCAGTCCAATATGGGCACATACTGGAATCTGGGCAGATACAATGGCTTTGATCTGTTCTACAACGCTTGCTCCACCTTCTAGTTTCACCCCATTTGCACGGCCTTCCTTCATGAGTCGACCAGCATTTACAACAGCATCATAAGTACTTGTCTGATAGGACATAAATGGCATATCCGCTAATACAAATGCGTTCTTAGCTCCCTTTGCCACTGCTTTTGTATGATGAATCATATCTTCCATGGTAACACTTAAAGTATCTTCATATCCTAGCATTACCTGGCCAAGTGAATCACCAACTAGCAAACAGTTGATTCCTGCTTCATCCATGAGCTTAGCCATGGAATAGTCATAGCAAGTCAACATAGAAATCTTTTGTCCCTGTTCTTTTTGCTGCTGAAAAGTTAAAATCGTGTTTTTCATAGTTCCTCCATCCTTTTGCTACAATTGCAAATTCCTTTCAATAATATATTGTTACTATAAGGAAAGCTCTTTTT
>CAVJBW010000115.1:0-5211 GCA_963647625.1 Lachnospiraceae bacterium | reverse complement strand
GTTCCACCACAACAAGCACAGCTTTCTGTTAAGCGAGATGCGCAATTAATAAAGAATAACTGGTTGGCATCACGCCATCTTATAATATCAGCCTCCCGAATCAGGTACATAGGACGAATCAGCTCCATCCCTTCAAAGTTTGTACTGTGAAGCTTGGGCATCATGCTTTGCATCTGACCGCCATAGAGCATTCCCATAAGAATCGTTTCAATTACATCATCAAAATGATGCCCTAGAGCAATCTTGTTGCATCCGAGTTCTTTGGCATGGGCATAGAGATGTCCTCTTCTCATTCGTGCACACATATAACATGGATTGCCTCCAATGACATCCACTGCATCAAAAATATCAGACTCAAATACGGTGATTGGAATATCTAGCAACTTGGCATTGTCTACGATTCTTTGGTAGTTAATTTCATTGTAACCTGGATTCATTACCAAAAAGACCGTTTCAAAGTTGTGCTTTCCATGCCTTGCAAGCTCTTGAAACAGCTTGGCCATAAGCATGGAATCCTTGCCTCCTGAGATGCATACTGCAATCTTGTCGCCATCCTGAATCATGTCATATTCATTAACTGCCTTGGTAAAGCGGCGCCAGATTCCCTTACGATAAGTCTTAATAATGCTGCGCTCAATCTCTTTGGTTCGTGCCTTTAAGGTATCTTGCTCCATCATCTGCGTCAAAGTCATCCGAAGATAAGAATGATAGCCTCCTTTGATGCTATAGATTTCATATCCCTGCTCTTGAAACTCTTCTGCTAAGTCAATGCTTTTTGCCCCGGTATAGCACAATAAATAGATGGGACGCCTCTGGTCTAATCTATGAATCTGTTCTCTAAATGCCTCTATTTCAATATGAATTGCTCCTGGATAAGTTTCTCTTTCAAAATCTTCTTTTCCTCTAACATCAACTACTTGAATCTGCCTTGCATCTTGCATCATCTCTTCTAATGTTATTTCCAGCTTCAATCAAATCATCCTCTTACTTTCTTTTTTCTCGTAACCTATACAATAGCATCTTTCCACATCAAACTCAACTTTTTGAGCTTGCAAATAAGTCATCCCTGTATTTGATTGTTACTTTTTTCTTTTTCCTATGCTATGATAAATAAGTGAAAAGCAGGAGGTAAGATACATATGGCAAATGAAAAAAACGTTGAATTCGTAGATGCAAGAACTCCCGTCAAATATTGCAAAGATTGTGGCAGACCTCTCCCTATTGATTATTCTGATTATATCTGCCCCGGTTGCAAAGAAAACAACCTATTTCGAGAAGTTCGAGACTATATCCGTGCAAATGATGTCAATGAATACCAAGTCGCCGAAACTTTCAACATTCCAGTCGAACAGGTAAAGCTCTGGATTCGAAATGGTCGAATTGAATATAAAAATGAAGGTGAAAAAAGTTTTTCCTCCAACAGCTACTGTGCTAGATGTGGAGCAGTTGTCACTTTTGGCACCTTATGCTCAAAATGTCTACGACTTATGAACAATCAAAAGAAAAAGACTGGATTTGGAGCACCAACTCCCACTGATTCTAAAATGCATTATCTCGATAAATAAAAATCAAAAAAGGCAATTCCTTCACATGTTGAAAGGAATTGCCTTTTTGCATTTAAGAAATTATGAATTATCCAATAATTGTTGTATTCATGCGATCCATAGGAATCTCACGTTCTGTTAAGGTATCTGTAGTTTCTCCAAAAGCAGTAGCTCCTACTGGGATGAAGCCTTCTGGAATATTCAGCTTTGCAAGCAAATCTGGATTCTGATTCAATGCTGCAACAGCCCCATAAATATCTACACTACCTAGTCCAGCATCAATTGCTGCCATTGCCATGTTGTGAACAATCATGGCTGCATTGGCATAAGCCACATTATTATTTCCCTCTGGGCTAAGCTGGCTTGAAACCAAGATCAGTACTGGTGCGCCATATAGTGGATGCATGGATGGATTTCCAAAGAAATTGGCTGCTGCCGCATCCATTTCATCTAAGATTGCCTTATCTTTGATTACAGTAAGATGAAGGGTTTCATACTTGGCCATTCCAACAGGAGCAGCTTGTGCTGCAAATAATACCTGATCGATCTGTTCTTGGGTTACTGTTCCCGTATAGCTTCGAACTGACTTTCTTACCTTTAATAATTGATTAAATTCCATGAGTTCTCCTCCATTTCTTAAACTGGCTTTGCGCCACAACATTGTTTGTATTTTTTACCGCTTCCACATGGGCAAGGATCATTTGGATAAACCTTGGCCTCTGCGCGTTTCTTTGGTGCCCTTGCCACGGATTCATCCTTATTGGTTCCTGTCACCTTGGCCACTTCTTCACGCTCTACCTTTTGTTCCACCTTAACATGGAATAATAGTCTTACCGTATCTTCCTGAATCGCACCGGTCATGGCATCAAACATATCAAATCCCTGGATCTTATATTCAACCACTGGATCTCTTTGACCATAAGCCTGCAAGCCAATACCTTGACGAAGCTGGTCCATATCATCAATATGATCCATCCATTTGCGGTCAATTACTTTCAATAGAACTACTCGCTCTAACTCACGAACAGCTTCTTCTTCTGGGAATTCTGTTTCCTTTGCCTCATAGGCCTTTACCGCACGCTCTTTTAATAGCTGCTTTAACTGGTTGACATTCTTAACCTCTTCTAAGTCGTCCGGGCCTAGAGCCTTTAGTGGAATGATTGGCTCTAAGAGCATATTCAGCTCAGATAAAGCCCATTCATCCTTTTCTACATCGCTTGAGATGCAAGTATCTACACAATCTTCTACGGTATCTGTAATCATCTTGAAGACAACATCTCTCATGCTTTCTCCATCAAGAACCTTTTTACGTTCGGCATAGATAATCTCTCTTTGATCATTCATAACCTGGTCATATTCTAAGAGGTTCTTACGGATACCAAAGTTATTTCCTTCAATCTTCTTTTGAGCCTTCTCAATAGCACTTGTCAGCATCTTATGCTCAATCTGCTCACCTTCTGGTACACCTAGGGCATTGAACATAGTAACAAGCTTTTCAGATCCAAACAAACGCATCAAATCATCTTCTAGTGAGATATAGAACTTGGATTCACCTGGATCTCCTTGTCGTCCGGCACGTCCACGTAGCTGGTTATCAATACGACGTGATTCATGACGCTCGGTACCGATAATCTTAAGTCCGCCCATATCAATTACTTCCTGTGGAAGCTTAATATCTGTACCACGACCAGCCATATTGGTAGCAATGGTAACTGCGCCTACTGCACCAGCATCTGCAACAATCTGGGCTTCTTGTTCATGGAACTTGGCATTTAAGACATTGTGAGGCACGCCCTGTCTCTTGAGCATGGCGCTTAATAGCTCAGAAGTTTCAATCGTAATGGTACCAACCAATACTGGCTGTCCCTTTTCATGAGCCTTTATGATTTCCTGCACTACGGCTTCGAATTTTTCTTTCTTGGTCTTGTATACCGCATCTTCTAAGTCTTTACGAAGAATTGGCTTGTTGGTAGGAATCTCGATAACATCCATTCCATAAATATCTCTAAATTCCTGCTCCTCGGTCAAAGCTGTACCAGTCATACCGGACTTCTTTTCATATTTGTTAAAGAAGTTCTGGAAGGTAATATTGGCTAAGGTCTTGCTTTCACGCTTCACCTTTACATGTTCTTTCGCTTCAATCGCCTGATGCAAGCCATCGGAATAACGACGACCTGGCATGATACGTCCCGTAAATTCATCTACGATCAGAATCTCATCATCCTTCACAACATAATCTTGATCTTTAAACATCAGATTATGAGCACGAAGGGCCAGGATAATATTGTGCTGAATCTCTAGATTCTCTGGATCTGCAAGGTTATCAATCTTGAAGAATCGCTCGACCTTCTTAACACCTTCCTGGGTAAGGTTGACTACTTTATCTTTTTCACTAACAATAAAGTCTCCGGTCTCTTCTTGTTCAATTCCCATGATTGCATCCATCTTGGAAAATTCAGGCAGGTCCTCTCCTCTTGTCAGCTGCTTGGCCAAAATATCACAAGCCTCATATAGCTTGGTAGACTTGCCACTCTGACCTGAGATAATAAGTGGTGTTCTTGCTTCATCGATCAAAACAGAATCCACCTCATCGATGATGGCATAGAACAAGTCTCTTTGTACCAACTGTTCTTTATAAATAACCATATTGTCTCTTAGATAATCAAATCCAAGCTCATTGTTGGTTACATAAGTGATGTCACAATTATATGCCTCTCTTCTCTCCTCCGGTTCCATGTCATTTAAAACGACACCAACCTTCAGTCCTAGGAATTCATGAATCTGTCCCATCCACTCTGCATCACGCTTTGCAAGATAGTCATTGACCGTGACGATATGAACACCTTTTCCTGCTAAAGCATTTAAATAAGCTGGCAAAGTCGAAACCAAGGTCTTTCCTTCACCGGTTTTCATTTCTGCGATACGTCCCTGGTGAAGAACCACTCCACCAATCAGCTGTACTCTAAAGTGTTCCATATTAAGAACTCTCTTACCAGCTTCTCTTACCGTTGCAAATGCTTCTGGAAGCAAGTCATCTAGACTTTCCCCATTTGCATAACGCTTTTTATATTCTTCGGTCTTCCCACGAAGTTCCTCATCTGAGAGGGCCTGCATTGTAGGTCTAAGAGCTTCAATCTTATCTACAATTGGTTTTACTCTCTTAAGTTCTCTTTGGCTATGAGTTCCGAAAATCTTGTCTGCCAAGCCCATGATTATGTTCCTCTTTTTTTTGGGATCTATGTAAATCACCAAAAATTCTTTCTTGCTATATTTGTATGTTACACACTAGATACAATTTTACCATTTTTGCCTTCAGGAAACAATATAACATCTCATGAAGGATTTATGAACAATTTGTTAATAAGCTAATTGTCTGCACAATTCAGACAACTTATATTTTTTTAAACTATTTTCACTTTTCTTGTTGACATATCATAAGTCGAGTGATAATATAAAGACAACAAAAGAACAGACAACAAGTTTCAGAAAGGAAGGTACAGACCACCAGAAATAGTAATTTAGATTTTAACTTAGAACTATTTTTCATCACCATCCATAAACACATTAGTATTTCGGATTTGAGAAGAAACCAATGACACGAGTAAAGATAAGAGTTGATTGATTAAAGGAATCATAATTGTCAAGGGAAACGACAGCAGGTTTTGGA
>CAVJBW010000114.1:0-5248 GCA_963647625.1 Lachnospiraceae bacterium | reverse complement strand
TAATCTAATATGATTGTAAAAAAATATTTAAGAAAGCGGGGAAAACGTATGGGCTTAGGTACATTTAAAGGCGGTACACATCCTTATGATGGTAAAGAATTGTCTAAGGAACAGCCGATAACTGATTATTTGCCCACTGGTGATTTGGTTTATCCATTATCCCAGCACATTGGTGCACCAGCAACTCCTATTGTAGCTGTTGGAGACGAGGTTTTAGCAGGCCAGAAGATTGCAGAAGCAGGAGGCTTTGTTTCAGCTCCTATTTATGCATCCGCATCTGGCAAGGTAAAAGCAATCGAGCCACGTCGTGTTGTAGTGGGAGATATGGTGAATTCCATTATCATCGAAAACGATGGTCAGTTTAATTCTGTTGAATTTAAGGAAACACAGGATGTGGATTCCTTAAGCAAGGAAGAAATTATTGAAAAGATTAAAGAAGCTGGAGTAGTAGGTATGGGTGGTGCAGGCTTCCCAACACATGTAAAGCTATCTCCAAAGGAGCCAGATAAGATCGAATATGTAATCGCAAACTGTGCAGAATGCGAACCATATCTGACCTCTGACTATAGAAGAATGCTAGAAGAGCCAGATAAGTTAATTGAAGGCATGAAAATCATTCTTCGCTTATTTGATCATGCAAAGGGAATTTTTGGTGTTGAAGATAACAAGCCAGATTGTATTGCAAAATTACAAGAACTTGTTAAGGATGAGCCAAGATTGTCCGTTATGCCACTTAAGACAAAATATCCTCAAGGTGGCGAGCGTCAGCTGATTTATGCAACCACAGGAAGAGCAATCAATTCCAAGATGCTTCCAGCAGATGCAGGTTGTATTGTAGATAATGTAGATACGATTGTTTCTATTTATCGCGCAGTAAAGCTTGGACGTCCTCTTATGCATCGTATTGTAACCATTACAGGTAATGCTGTAGTCAATCCTGCAAATTATAATATCTGCATCGGAACGAACTATAGAGAACTTGTAGAGGCTGCAGGCGGATTTAAGACTCAGCCAGAGAAAATTATTTCTGGTGGCCCAATGATGGGATTTTCATTATTTGGACTAGATATTCCTACAACAAAAACAACTTCCGCTCTATTGTGCTTTACAAAAGACGAAGTTGCTCAGTATGAAACCACAGCATGTATTAACTGCGCTAGATGTGTAGAAGTCTGTCCAGAGCAGCTCGTACCTTCTAGACTTGCTGATTATGCTGAAAATAATGTTGATGATATGTTCGAAAAATGGAATGGACTTGAGTGTATCGAATGCGGAAGCTGTAGTTATGTTTGTCCAGCTAGACGTAGTCTTGCTCAGTCTATTAAATCATTGAAGAAAACAGTACTTGCTAACAAGAGAAAGAAATAATTGGATAGAAAGAGGTGAATTAGTGTGAGTGAATTATTTAATGTATCATCTTCACCACATGTTCGCGCCAAAGTTTCTACCAATCGAATCATGCTATATGTGATCATATCACTTCTTCCAGCAACGATTTTTGGTATTGTCAACTTTGGAGCTAGAGCTCTACTATTGATTGTAGCAACAATAATTGCTTGCGTACTTTCAGAGTGGATCTTTGAAAAGATTGTACATAAGAAGAGTACAATCAATGATTTGACGGCTGTTGTAACTGGTTTGCTTTTGGCATTGAACCTTCCATCTACCTTACCTGTTTATCAGGCAGTCATTGGTGGTGTATTTGCGATTGTCGTTGTCAAGATGCTTTTTGGTGGCCTTGGTCAGAACTTCATGAACCCAGCTTTGGGTGCTAGATGTTTCCTATTGATTTCCTTTACCGGAAATATGACAAGCTTTACCTATGATGGTGTTACAGGAGCGACTCCACTTGCCATCATTAAAGACGGTGGATCTTATGATACCATGAGCTTGTTCCTTGGAACACATGCAGGAACCATTGGAGAAACTTCCATCTTATGCCTACTTATTGGTGCAATCTTCTTGATTGCAATGGGAGTCATTGATCTTCGTATTCCTGGTACTTATTTGATTACTTTTGTCATCTTCATTATTTTATTTAGTGGACATGGCCTTGATGGTAATTATATCGTAGAAGAGCTTTGCTCTGGTGGTATCATTCTTGGTGCTTTCTTTATGGCAACCGATTATGTTACATCACCTATTACACCAAGAGGAAAGATCTTGTTTGGTATCTGTCTTGGATGCTTGACTGGAATCTTCCGTTTGTTTGGTTCTTCCGCAGAAGGTGTTTCTTATGCAATCATCTTCTCTAATATGTTAGTTCCTCTCATCGAGAGAGTAACGATTCCAAACGCTTTTGGTGTTGTGAAAGAAAAAAAGAAAAAGGAGGCGAAAGCTAGTGAATAAAGCAGTTGTAAAAGACGCTATGATTTTAACAATCATTACCCTGATAGCTGGTTTGCTCTTAGGTTTCGTCCATGAAATTACTTTAGAGCCAATCGAAAAAGCCAACTATAATATTCAGCAGGAGGCTTACAGGTCTGTATTTGCTGATGCTGATAGTTTCGAGGAAGCAGAGGACTTTGACGCAGACGCTGCAACAAAGGCAATCTCCTCTTCTGAATCTGGTGGTGATATTGGAGGTCTTGCTACAGCAAAGGATGCTGATGGCAATACTCTTGGATATGTTATTACTGTAACAAGTCATGATGGATATGCTGGCGATATTACTTTATCCGTAGGTATCAAAAACGACGGAACAGTAAATGGCTATTCTATTACCGATATTAGCGAGACCGCTGGTCTTGGTATGAAAGCAAAAGAAGAAGCTTTCTATTCTCAGTTCGAGAATAAAAAGGTAGACCGCTTTGAAGTAACAAAGACAGGATCTACTAGTGATTCCGAGATCAATGCTATCTCTGGTGCAACCATTACATCAAAAGCAGTTACTTATGCTGTTGATGCAAGTATGGCATATTTTAATTCAGAATTAGCACAAGGAGGTAGTACAAATGAGTAAATGCATCGAACGTATTTATAATGGTATAATTAAAGAAAATCCTACCTTCGTATTAATGCTTGGTATGTGTCCTACCCTTGCTGTAACAACTTCAGCAATCAACGGACTTGGTATGGGACTTTCTACTACCGTGGTATTGGTATTTTCCAACTTGATCATTTCTTTACTTAGAAATATCATTCCTGGTAGAGTTCGTGTTCCAGCCTATATTGTAATTGTTGCCTCTTTGGTAACTGTCGTACAGTTCTTGCTTCAAGGTTATGTACCTTCCCTTTATTCTTCTTTGGGAATCTACATTCCGCTGATCGTAGTAAACTGTATTATTCTTGGTAGAGCAGAGTCTTATGCTTCTAAGAATGGTCCTATTCTTTCCATCTTTGATGGTATCGGAATGGGTCTTGGATTTACCTTTGGACTTACCTGTATTGGTATTGTTCGTGAGATCCTTGGAGCTGGTCAGTTATTTGGTTTCCAGATTCTTCCACTTGCTGATGAAGCAGCTGGAAAAGCAGGATTTACACCAATTACCATCTTTGTATTGGCACCAGGTGCCTTCCTTGTACTAGGTGTATTAGTTGCTATTATGAATCAAATCAAAGCTAGTGCAGCTCGCAAAGGAAAGCCAATGGCTTCTAACGCAGGTGCAATTGAAGGAAATGGAGAAGCAGAGAAGATTACAGCTGAAAAAGAAGCTGCAAAGGCTCCTGCACAGGCACAGCCTTCAGAAGCAAAAGAAGAAGCAAAAGAAGAAGCAAAACCAGCAACTGAAGCTGAAAAGACAGAAGAATAGGAGGTCGAGTACTGATGAAAGACGTAATTTTATTAGCCATCAGCGCTGCTATTGTGAATAACGTTGTACTTAGCCAGTTCCTTGGCCTTTGTCCATTCATTGGTGTTTCAAAGAAGATTGAAACTGCAAGTGGAATGGGTGGAGCCGTAATCTTCGTTATTACAATTGCTTCGCTTGTAACAAGTGTAATTGATAAGTTTGTATTACAGACATTTGATTTAGTTTATCTAAGAACGATTGTATTTATTCTTGTAATTGCCGCTTTGGTGCAGTTCGTAGAAATGTTCCTTAGAAAACAGATGCCACCACTATACAACTCCCTAGGTGTATTCCTTCCTTTGATTACAACGAACTGTGCTGTACTTGGTATTGCACTTACCAATGTACAGAAAGGATATGGAATTGGAACTAGTGTGGTAAGTGGTTTTGCAACAGCAGTTGGATTTATGGTTGCAATCGTAATCCTTGCTGGTATCCGTGAAAAGATTGAATATAATGATGTACCTACACCATTCAAAGGTTCTGCTATTGTATTGATCACATCTGGTCTTATGGCAATTGCATTCTTTGGCTGGTCAGGCGTAGTATAGGAGGGCGAGAAAATGAGTATTACTGCTGTTATTATTGCCGCTATAGTCGTTGCTGTTGTAGGCATTATCATTGGATTTTTCCTTGGATTTTCAAGTGAAAAGTTCAAAGTTGAGGTAGATCCTAGAGAAGAAGCAATCCTAGAAGTGCTCCCAGGAAACAACTGTGGTGGTTGTGGATATGCTGGTTGTTCTGGTCTTGCTGCTGCAATTGCCAAAGGGGAAGCAGAGATTACTGCTTGTCCGGTTGGTGGAGATCCTGTAGCCAATCAGATTGGTGATATCATGGGAATCAAAGCAGAAGCTGGAGACAAGATGGTTGCTTTTGTAAAGTGTGCTGGTGATTGCGACAAAGCAAAAGTTAATTATAATTATTATGGCGTTGAAAGCTGTAATATGATGCAATATGTTCCAGGCGGCGGTCCTAAGAAGTGCGACCATGGTTGTCTAGGATTTGGTGAATGCGTGGATGTATGTCCATTTGATGCAATTCATATTGTAAATGGAGTTGCAGTTGTTGACAAAGAAGAGTGTAAGGCTTGTAAGAAATGTATTACTGCTTGCCCACAGAATCTGATTGAACTTGTGCCTTATAAGGCAAAATACAGAGTTCATTGTAGTTCTCTTGACAAGGGTAAGGATGTTATGCAGGCTTGTGAAGTGGGATGTATCGGATGTAAATTGTGCGAAAAGTCTTGTCACTTCGATGCAGTTCATGTTGTGGACAATATTGCATATATTGATCAGACTCTATGTAAGGGATGCGGACTTTGTGCAAAGAAGTGTCCTAAGAAAATCATTTATTAAAGATCATTTATTAGAGAGCATCATGGTAACGATTGGAAGAATCGTTGCTATGATGCTTTTTTGTATGGGAATCTGCTTGGAAAACAGGGAAGTGTCCTAGGT
>CAVJBW010000113.1:0-5366 GCA_963647625.1 Lachnospiraceae bacterium | reverse complement strand
TGGAACGCAGGTTCCTTGTGGCTGGTTAGCAAGTAAAGCTAATTTCTCTTCTGGAATAGGAGCTAAGTCCTGCTCAAAATACTTGTAATAAGATAAATTCTTCTCTTCTTGTGATACACCAACTTTTTTCATTAAATAATACCTCCTAGCATATTTAGTATTATTATATATCAAACCTATCGTTTTTTCTAGAACTAGCTGCGTATCAATTTGTTTTGGTATTGAACTGAGCTTTCCTAGTCCTTGATGGTGGCAATTGCTTCGATTTCTACTAGGGCATCCTTTGGTAGTCTTGCTACCTGCACGCAAGAACGAGCTGGATAATTCTCCTTAAAATAGGTGCCATAGATCTGATTTACCACAGCAAAATCATCCATATCTGCAATATAAATAGTTGTTTTTACCACATGGTCAAGGTCACTTCCGGCTCCTAATAGAATGGTTTTTACATTTTCAAGAGCCTGACTCGTCTGAGCAATAATTCCTTCTGGGAGGCTTCCATCTGTAGGATCTAGCCCTAGCTGTCCTGACAAAAATAGCAGTTCCTTTGACTGCACTGCATGTACATAAGGTCCGATTGCATTTGGTGCTCCTTCTACATTAAATGTTTTTTTCATTTTTCTACTCCTTTTTGTGTATGTTTTGTTCTATTAATAAAAAATATTCCAGCGCTTACCAAGGCCAAAGCTACTATGGTAATAAGTCCTAGCCCACTATCCGCTCCTAGGAAAATTGCCGACAACAGGCTTCCTAGGATAGGAATCAAGAAAGAAAAAGCGCTAATTCTTGATACATTATTATATTTAATCAAAATGCTCCAGATCGTATAGGCCACCGCAGAAATCAGTGCCATATACACAAGCAAGAGTCCTCCTGCTATGCCAGCTTGACCTAGGCTTCCATGGGAAGCAATTCCCGCAACTGCCATGACCACTCCGCCTAGCAAGAACTGATATCCACTAAGCATAATCGGATCTTCGTCTCCGGTAAAGAGCTTTACTAGGACGGAAGAGGTCGCACTTGAAATCGTAGATATCAACATGAGCAGATCGCCTAGCAGGTGAATCCTTGCTCCTCCCATAAGTCCTGGCAAGTTAACCACAATAAGACCTAGCACAGCAAAGATACATCCTAAGGCCTTAGAGCGAGACATCTTTTCATAGCGAAAGATCATGCAAGAGCCTACGATTACAAATAAGGCCGTACATCCCGAAATGATAGAGCCATTTACTGCAGTGGTCCGAGCGAGTCCCACGTAAAAAAAGATATACTGTCCAATGGTTTGTGCTAGGGACAAAGCCGTAATCTTGGGCAGGGACTTGAGCTGTGGACGGAGGAACCTTTTGCTTAAGATGCTACCAAATAGAATGGTCAGCAGGCCCGCCAAAGCAAATCTTATTCCGGCAAATAATATCTGAGAAGCCGTATCTTGGGCTGCAATAGCAAAAATCTGATATCCTACCTTGATACAAGGAAAGGCACTTCCCCATAGCAAAGTAGCAATCAAGGCTCCTAAGATTACTGTTTTTTTCTTTTGGAAAAATTCTTGTTTCTTTTCTTCTTTCATATGTGCATAAGATTACCCTTTTCCCTATTTCTTGTCAAATGTTCTCTTGCTTTTTTGCCATAGGAACGAAGTTTTCTATACAGTGAAAAAAGTCCAGGCATTCCTGAACTTTTTTCTTGTTTATTCTTATTAAATTCAAAATGGACTTGCAAGTTATCTCTTGTTAGATGCTCTCCAAATCTTCTGTTCTTCAGCAGCCTTAATTAAGTCATCTCTAAAGTCAGGATGAGCAATGTTAATCAAGCGCTCTGCTCTTTCCCAAGTTGGAACACCCTGCATATTGGCACAACCATACTCTGTTGCAATGTACTGTGCGCTAGTACGAGGAGTAGTTACCACATCTCCACCTGTAAAGTGTGGAATGATATTGGATACGCGAACGCCATCCTTACCTACTCTTGAAGAAGGCATTGCAAGGAAGGACTGTCCATGATCAGCTTCTAATGCACCTGTAGCAAAGTCAAGCTGTCCGCCTGTACCTGAAATATGACGAGTTCCTACTGTTTCAGAAACAACCTGTCCATAGAGGTCTGCCTTGATACATCCGTTGATAGAAACGAAATGATCTAATGCCTTAATTGTTGCTGGATTATTTACAAATGCCATAGGAGCTGACATGATATCAAAGTTCTTGTCCATGTAATCATATAATTCTCTTGATCCATTACAGATAGAGAAGATTCCCTTGCCCTTGTAAATGTTTTTCTTTTTATTGGTAATCTTACCTGCCTGATATAGCTTTAAGTAACCATCAGAAATCAATTCGGTATGCATTCCGAGGTCTTTTAGATCTGACTCTGCGATCAGTCCACCTAATGCATTTGGCATTCCACCGATTCCAATCTGAAGGGTAATTCCATCATAGAGATATGGGAAGATCTGATTGGCGATCTGACGGTCAATCTCTCCTGCCTCTCCAGCTGGAGCTGTTCCAACAGGATCGTTATTTTCCACTACATAATCTACATCAGCAATGTTGATGTGGTCACCTTCTACACCAAAGATGGTTGGCATGGTCTCATTTACTTCCAAAATAACATGATCTGCTGCATCAATAATCTCTTGCATGCAGCAGTTGGTAAGACCAAAGCTGAAATTACCATTCTTGTCCATTGGTGCTACTGTAAGCATTGCAACATTAACTGGAGCATATCCCTTGGTATAGTAAGAACCATTATAACGGAACAACATTGGTGTATAGAATGCTAATCCCTGGTCTACATACTTACGGTCAAGTCCTGAACAATGCCAAAGGTTAAATGTAAAACTTTCATGCTCTGGATCCTGCTCTACAACCTGAACTGGCTGCATAGAGATGGCACTACGAATCTTGACATCCTTTACCTGTCCCTTTCTTCTTGCTAAGGCAGCATCTAATGCCTTAGGGAAAGTACAAGTCTGGCTGTAGTCTACCCAATCTCCATCCTTTACAAGCTTTACTGCTTCATCAGCAGATACTAATTTCTTTTGATATTCTTCGTATACGCTCATGTCACCTTCTCCTTTATTAATCAAACTGTTTCACTTAGCCATTTGAAACTATTATAATGGGTACTGTTTGGTGGTTTCAAGCCTGATTATGTAATAGGTTATGCCATTTTGGACTAGTATTTTACTCTTAGATGCCTAACCCATCATAGGAAATATCATCCATACAATAAAGTCATCTTCCTGCCTTTTATAGGTGAATTCTCCCTTATGATTTTTCATAATTCTCTCACAGGTCTTCAGTCCAATTTTTGTACTTTCTTTGGAAGGAAGATCTTGCACTATTTTATTTTGAAGTTTAATCAGAATATGATGATTTTCGACCCTTAACCAAACCTTAATCGGCCTGCTTTTCATGGCATATTTAAGCATATTTGAATAAATATTATCAAAAATTCTTTTTAAAAATTCTGCATTGGCTAGTATCCGGCCCTGGATTTCTTCTACCTGAGCTTCTATGACAAAGCCTTGATCTTCTAGGGAGAAGATGCATTGGTCTAGCAGCTCCATAAAAAGTGCATCTGCATCATATTCATTTAGACGGATCTCTTCGTTATCACTTTTTGTGACTAGAAAATATTCAAATAGCTGGTCTGAGAGGCTCTTGATTTGTACCGCCTTGGCTAAAGAATGTTCGGTATAGTGCAATAGTTCTTCTTCGTCCTTATATTTGCCTCGTTTGATGATTTCTAAGTAGCCAATCAAAGAAGTCAGAGGAGAGCGAAGGTCATGACTCATTGCTGTAACAAGCTGGGCATTGGCCCTTTGCGCCCTTTGTTCCTCCTGATGCTGGCTAATAATCGAACGACGCATGGCATTGATGCCCCCTGCCAAATCTCGAATTTCATCATTGCCATATTCCGTAACCTGATAGGTCAAATCTCCCCCCGCCAAGATATCTAGTTCTTGCTTTAGCTTAACGATATATTTCACCTTTTTTTGGAACATAAAAAAGAAAGAAAAGGCAAAGACCAAGCAGGCTACGATAGCAGAAATCAAAAGATTGGATATATAATATCCATAGCTTGGCTGATAAAACATATCCACCACCAGGCTAGTTTCACTGGCTTTTCCTTTTTCAAAGACGATCTGATCTTCTATAAAATAGCCATAGTTTTCATCATACAGACTATCCTTGATTTCTTCCTTTAGCTCCCTAAAATACTTGCCCAGCTGCGGGGTCATATAGACAAGATCATCCCCATCATAAATGAGAATCGTCAATCGATAGTATCTTTCATCTCCCCAATCGTCTAGCTGATCTAATTCTTCTGAGGAAATATCATTCTCTGTAACATAGCTTTGCAAACTGTCCATTTCGTTTGCCGCCATGTAGCCAGTGTAATAATCTCCATAGACCGTTTCTTCCAAGAAGACCTCAATGGAAAAATAAACCACGAACATGGCTATGATACTGATTCCCAAAGCCACAAGACCAGAAAGGATCAGCTGCCTTTTTAATTTTGCTTTAAAAAAATCTTTGATTTTACTCAACTTTGTATCCTCGTCCCCATACCGTCTGAATAATCTTGCTATCCTTTAAATCATCCCCAAGCTTCTTGCGAAGGTTACGAATATGGACCATGACGGTATTGTTTGATGAATAAAAATATTTTTCTTTCCAGACTTCTTCATAAATCTGCTGGACGGAAAAGATCTTCTTTTTGTTGGTAGCAAGCAAGCATAAGATCCGATACTCAATCTCTGTTAATTTCAAGACCTTTCCCTTGCTCGTAGCCTGATTTAAGGCTAGATTCACCTGAACATCACCATACAATTCTATAATTTCATTCTCCCTTGATGTCCCTTGCTTCGCTCCATAGTCATAATAGCGCCGAATCATGGCATTGACCCGCAAGATCAGTTCGCTATATTCAAATGGCTTAATAAGATAATCATCTCCACCTAATAAAAAACCTTTTTCTTTATCCTTCATCAAAGACTTGGCGGTCAAAAACAGAATCGGAACCTTGTATTTTTCGCGAATTCTCTGACAAGCTTCAAATCCATCCATCACCGGCATCATAACATCTAAGATTACCAAATCAATCTCATCTGACATCTTCTCTATGGCTTCTTGTCCATTCTTGGCAGTTATGGTCTCATATCCTTCACTTTTTAATAACAAGTCTAATACTTCACGAATAGACTCATCATCATCTACACATAAAATAGTTTCACTACTCATAGGATGCTCTCCCTTAGTTTTATATGCCTTTATTATAACGAAAACTAAACTTTTCAAAAGACCTCTTAAGATTTCTTAAGAATATTAGTACTTACTTCTTAATCTAATTTTGCTACAATACTT
>CAVJBW010000112.1:0-5372 GCA_963647625.1 Lachnospiraceae bacterium | reverse complement strand
ATTGCTACCACAGGCACCTGAAGCCTGCGCGTCTGCCAATTCCGCCACTCCTGCAAACAAGTGATATTCTACTCGTTTTATCTAGAATAGTCAAGAAGTTTTTTGCACTCCCACCTAATTCTAGGTTATAATATTTGTATGAAAGATTTTACCAATGACAAAGTAGCAAAAACTTTATTTTTATTCGCCTTGCCCATCCTAGTAGGCAACCTCTTCCAGCAATGCTATAACATTGCCGATAGTATTATTGTGGGCAATTTTCTAGGCACTAGGGCCCTAGCTGCTGTTGGTTTTTGCTTTCAATTTCATCTGATCTTGATTGCTCTATCCATGGGTCTT
Source organism: Lachnospiraceae bacterium (assembly GCA_963647625.1). Classification (GTDB taxonomy): domain Bacteria; phylum Bacillota; class Clostridia; order Lachnospirales; family Lachnospiraceae; genus Eubacterium_C. The sequence continues at coordinate 5,033 of CAVJBW010000112.1, read as the reverse complement.
ACCATGGGATTTAGCATTTTGATTTCTCGCTTTGTTGGAGAAAATCAGCCAAAGCAAATCCGAAGCATGATTGATACTGGATTTGTCTTTTCTTTCTTTTTATCCATTGTCGTGACAATTGTTGGAATCTTTTTAAGTCCCGCTTTGGTCCGTATCTTTCAGGTGCCTGAAGATACCACTCGCCTGGCCGTGAGTTATCTTCGCATCTTATTTGCAGGCAGTCTGCCTATTTTCTTATACAACACCCTGACAAACATCTTAAGAGGACTTGGAGATTCTAAGCGGCCAGTCTATTATCTAGCCATTGCCTCCATCCTCAATATCATCTTGGATATTTGCTTTGTAAAATTTCTTGACCTTGGTATTGTAGGTGCTGCCCTTGCCACCTTCTTATCTCAGCTCTTTTCCTGCATCGGAGTCTTATTCTCCCTGCAGCGAAACTATAGGCAATACAAGATTCGCTTAAAAAATCAAGATTTAAGCTACAAGCTTTTAAAAGAAGCTCTTCGCATTGGCATTCCTTCCATGATCCAACAGCTTCTTCGCAGCATTGGATTTCTTTCCTTGCAAGGAATGGTCAACAGCTTCGGAAGCAGTGTTATGGCTGCCTATACAGCAGTGCAGAAAGTGGATTCCTTTGCCCTCCTTCCAAATATCAACCTAGGGCAAGCTCTATCCAACTTTACTGCGCAAAATAGAGGGGCTCATCGCTTCGACCGCACGAAGCAAGGCTTTGTATCCGGCTTATTAATCGGATGGGTCATCACGGTTGCCATTAGCTGCCTGGTGATTCCTCTCGCCCCTGAAATCATGTCTCTATTTTCTTCTAATCCTACGGTCATTTCCATTGGAACCGGCTATCTTCGTATTGTCAGTATCTTCTACTTTGTAGAGACTGCCATGCAGATTCTCAATGGATTCTTGCTAGGATATGAAAAGCCATTTATGCCGATGATTTCCACCATCGTCTCCTTGATTCTAGTTCAGGTGCCAGTGGCCTTTTTCTTATCCAAATATACTGCCTTTTCTTATACGGGAATATGGATTGCTGCACCTTTTGGTTGGGGCAGCGGTGTGGCCATTCGCCTGGTCTATTTTATCAAAACCATCCGAAATACCAACCAGCATTACTGTCCAAAGAATTGATTCCAATTCTTATCAAAGAAGTCTAGTACACTTTCTTCCTTTTCTTCCTCTAGCAAGTGAGAAGCTTCCTCCATCCAGATTCCCCGGCTAGCATCTGATGGCATGCGAAGGTCTCCTCTTGGAGATACCGCAACGCTTCCTACTTTCGGTCCATCTGGAAGACAGGAACGTTTGAATTGTTGGGCAAAAAAGCGTCGAACAAAAGTCTCAAGCCACTGGGCGATGACTTCCCTAGAATACTTTTCTGCAAATGCAATTTGTGCCAAACGAAAGATTTTCTTTGGAGCAAATCCACATCGAAGCATCTGATACAAGAAGAAATCATGAAGTTCATAAGGACCTACTAGATCTTCGGTTTTTTGGGAAATCTGCCCATCTTCTGGAGGCAAAAGCTCCGGCGATACTGGCGTATCGAGGACATCTAGCAAGATTTCTTTTATCTTTTTATCTGGCAAAGTATCTGCATAATAAGAGACCAAATGACGGACCAAGGTCTTTGGCACCGAAGCATTGACTCCGTACATAGACATATGGTCTCCATTGTAGGTAGCCCAACCAAGGGCAAGCTCTGATAGGTCTCCCGTTCCAATCACCATACCATTTTCCTGATTTGCCAGATCCATTAAAATCAAAGTTCTTTGGCGAGCCTGGGAATTTTCATAAGTGATATCATGAATGCTTTCATCATGCCCGATGTCTGTAAAATGCACTCTCACAGCATTGACAATACTGATTTCCCTTAAGGTTGCACCAAAGGCTTTAATAAGGCTAATTGCATTGTCATAAGTGCGATCTGTGGTTCCAAATCCAGGCATGGTCACTGCAATAATATCCTTATGATCCTTTCCTAGTAAATCAAAGGCTTTTACCGTTACCAAAAATGCCAAGGTAGAATCTAGTCCTCCGCTGATTCCAATTACTGCACTTTGGGCATTCGTATGCTCTAATCTTTTTTTCAAGCCATAGGCCTGAATATTTAAGATCTCTTCGCAGCGCTTCTCTCTTAGGGAAGAAGAGCTTGGAACGAAAGGCATAGGATCTATGTTTCTTGTTAGAATCGTCTCTTCCACATCTAGTTGGAAAGGAATCCCCATATAGCCTTCTTGCTGAGTCTTAAATGTATTCATCCTTCTTCTATCTTCATTTAAGAATTGAAGGTCCAATTCTGAATAGATCGCTTCATTGACAAATCGCTTCGATTGGGCTAGCAGGCGACCATTTTCTGCAATAATATTGTGGCCGCTATAGACCACATCCTGCGTAGATTCTCCTTCCCCTGCACTGGCATAGATATATCCACAAATCAGGCGGGCCGATTGGCTTTTGATGAGTTCTAAGCGATAAACATCCTTTCCTGTAATTTCATTACTTGCCGAAAGATTTACGATGACATTGGCCCCTGCCATGGCATGACGAATACTTGGTGGATTCGGCACCCAGACATCTTCACATAGTTCTACTCCGATTCGAAGAGCCGGCATCTTGGCACATTGAAAGATGATATCGCATCCCATTGGCACCATAATATCTTCTGTAAGTCTAGCTGGAATCACTGATTGTGGTGCTGGCGCAAAATATCTTCCCTCATAGAATTCATTATAAGTCGGGATGTTGGTTTTTGGCACCAATGCAAGGATGGAACCTTTGCTAATTGCGGCTGCAACATTGTAGAGGCACCCATCTACTGCCAATGGTAGACCCACAAAGATCAAGGCATCAATACGTTCTGTAAACTGAGCAATCTCTAGCAAAGCTGCAAGGGATTCATCTAAAAGCAGCTGTTGGGCAAATAGATCTCCACAAGTATATCCGCTGATACATAGTTCTGGGAAAACCATGATTTTTGCCTTCTTGCTTGCTGCTTTTTTGATTTCTTCTATGATAACGTCTTTGTTATAAGCCGGATCTGCTACCTTTACTTTGGGTGTCAGAGCTGCTACTTTAATAAATCCTTGTTTCAACGCTCTAAGATCTCCTTTAATTCATCCACTGAAAATGTATATGCACTATTGCAAAAATGACACTTCACCTCAATAGGCTCACCATCATCAATCATTTCTTGTAAGTCATCCTTGGATAAGGAAACAATTACTTTTTCCACCTTATCATGGTTGCAATTACAATAGAACTGAGTTGGAATCTTTTCTTCTATCTCAAGCCCCAAATCCCCTAACAAAAGTTCTAAGATCTGCTCCGGACTCTTTCCTGCTTCTAATAGTTCTGTTACGGAACTAATCTTGCCTAAAGCCTCTTCTAGTGCCTGTATGGTTTCTTCCTGGGTATCTGGCATCAGCTGAAGAATAAATCCTCCCGCCTGCTTTACATGATTGCTTTTGTCCATTAATACACCTAGTCCAACGCTTGATGGAGTCTGTTCTGACAAGGCAAAATAATAAGCCAAATCATCTCCAATCTCTCCGGTCTTGAGCTGCACTCTTCCCGTATAAGGCTCCTTTAGTCCTAGGTCCTTGATAACAACCAAATAACCATCTCCTAGGGCTCCCCCTACGTCTAGCTTGCCATTTTTTGCTGGTACTATCACATCCGGAACATCTACATATCCCTTGACATTGCCCTTGGCATCAGCGGTTACACTGACCCCTTTCATAGGACCAATGCCCTTGGCATGAAGGGTCAAGAGTTCTTCTTCCCCCTTCATCATAATTCCCATCATGGCTCCTGCGCTCATCAAACGCCCTAAGGCTGCGGTTGCAACCGGACTTGTATTGTGGCGTGATCTTGCCTCTTCTACCATCTGCTTTGAATAAATTGCAAAGGCACGAATCTGGTGATTCGCAGCCGTTGCTCTTACAATATAATCTTCCATTTATTTTCCTTTCTCTCTTGCAAGCACATAGATTCTCTGGCTTTCCTTTGTTACTTCTTTCATGGTCTTAGCATCATAGGCCCCTTCAAATACGAGGCCGGCCTTACTTAAGCACCTCTTCATCGTCTCTAGATTATAGCCTCGCTGACGATGGGTTTCCTCATATCGTTCATACAAACCTTCTTCGCACTCAATATAAAAGGTCAAGTCATATTCATTGATCTGACTTTCACTGTCATAATAATTCTCCCAAATGAAACTTCCTTCCTGGCGATTTTCGCATATGGTAGAATCTCCGATTTGAGCATATTTATAGTCTGTATTGAAATCAAATACGAATAGGCCCTTAGGATCTAGATAATTATTTACCAAAGAAAAGACCTTCACTAGGTCCTCTTCTTGCAAAATATAATTGATGCTGTCGCAGATACTAATGATACCTGCTACCGTTCCATAGAGTTCAAATTCTCTCATATCCTGTTGTAGATAGAGAATATTGCCTCCCTCTTCTAACTGCTTTTCCCTTGCCTGCCAGAGCATGTCTTCAGATAAGTCAATCCCGATCATATCGTAGCCTTCTTGTTCAAGCATACGAGTCATGATGCCAGTTCCACAGCCAAGCTCTGCAATAAGTCCTTCCTTTAATCCATATTGCTGAAAAAAGGTGAGCAGGTTTTCTTTCCACTTTTCATAAGGAACATTGTCCATAAACAGGTCATAGACCTGGGCAAATTCTTCATAGCTAGCCATCTTTATCGCTCCCTCATTCTTTTTTTGTAGTAAGGTGATTGTTCTGGTTTTTTCAAATGCCTTAGCTGCAAACAGATTCCGATTGCTACTAAAACCAAGGTACATACAAGGCACCAGAAGATCACTAGAGAAATATTTGAAGCCACTTCTTCCTCTTCAAAGAGTCCTTGGACAAAGGTCTCTTCCATCCCTTTCTCATTCCATTTAAGATCTTCGATTAAGGCTTTTTGCACCCTTTCAAGACGTCTCGTATGAATTCGAAGAGTTGCCTTTAGGTCATAGTCTTCTCCTTCTTTGACCTGTTCATGCT
>CAVJBW010000111.1:0-5392 GCA_963647625.1 Lachnospiraceae bacterium | reverse complement strand
AGATATGGAATCGAAAAAGCCATGGCCAGATGGATATATCGTAAGGGAACTTTCGAGAATCCCTAGCAACTTTAGATGTCAAGGAACCATTCAAGATTTCCTAAAAGAGCATGATATCCCAGGCATTAGTGGCATTGACACTAGAGCCTTAACAAAGCGTCTTCGTGAAAAGGGAACCATGAATGGAATGATTACCACCAATGAAAATTATGACTTGGATGAAATCATTCCACAGCTTCATGCTTATCAGACCGGGGATGTAGTTTCCAAGGTAACCTGTCAGGAGAAGGAAGTTCTTGCAGGAAATGGCAAAAAAGTAGCCTTGCTTGATTTTGGAGCAAAGGGAAATATTGCCAAATCTTTAAATAAAAGAGGATGCCAGGTGACAATCTATCCTGCGAATACTAGCGCTGAAGAGATTTTATCTGACAAGCCAGATGGAATCATGCTTTCAAATGGACCTGGAGATCCTAAGGAATGTACCGAGATTATTAAAGAAGTAAAGAAATTATATGAATCCGATGTTCCAATTTTTGCTATTTGTCTAGGACATCAGCTGATGGCTTTGGCCAACGGAGCAGATACTTACAAGATGAAATATGGTCATCGCGGAGGCAACCATCCTGTAAAGGACTTAGAGACAGGAAGAGTCTATATCTCTTCACAAAATCATGGATATGTGGTAGATACAGACAACCTAGATCCAAGCGTTGCGACAGCGGCATTTGTAAATGTCAATGATGGCACCAATGAAGGATTGAAATATACAGGAAAGAATATTTTTACCGTTCAGTTCCATCCTGAGGCTTGCCCAGGACCACTTGATAGTGACTACTTATTTGATCGATTTATGAACATGATGGGAGGAACAAACTAATGCCAAAGAATCCGAATATTAAAAAGGTACTTATGATAGGTTCTGGTCCAATTATTATTGGACAGGCTGCAGAGTTTGACTATGCTGGAACTCAGGCTTGCCGCTCTTTGAAAGAAGAAGGGGTAGAGGTTGTTTTGGTCAATTCCAACCCGGCAACCATTATGACGGACAAGGACATTGCAGATAAGGTCTATATCGAGCCTCTTACAGCACCAGTCCTTGAAAAGATTATCTTAAAAGAAAAGCCAGATAGTTTGCTTCCGACCCTTGGAGGACAGGCTGGATTGAATCTTGGTATGGAACTTGCCGAGTCTGGATTTTTGGAAGAACATGGGGTAAAGCTGATTGGAACCACAGCCCAGACCATTCGAAAGGCAGAAGATAGACAAGAATTCAAGGATACCATGGAAAAAATTGGAGAGCCTTGTGCAGCATCCTTAGTAGTAAAGGATGTAGAGGCAGGAATTGCATTTACCAATACCATCGGCTATCCAGTCGTACTTCGACCAGCTTATACTCTTGGAGGAAGCGGCGGCGGAATTGCTCATAATGAACAAGAGCTTATTTCCATTTTGTCCAATGGACTGAGACTAAGCCGTGTTGGCGAAGTCTTGGTAGAACGCTGCATTGCCGGCTGGAAAGAAATCGAATACGAAGTAATGAGAGATTCCAATGGAAACTGCATTACCGTATGTAATATGGAAAATATTGATCCCGTTGGTGTGCATACGGGAGATAGTATTGTTGTAGCGCCATCCCAGACCTTAGGAGACAAGGAATATCAGATGCTTCGTTCTTCTGCACTGAATATTATCAGTGAGCTGAATATTACAGGTGGATGTAACGTGCAATATGCTTTGAATCCAGAATCTTTCGAATATTGTGTTATCGAGGTAAATCCTAGAGTTTCTCGTTCTTCGGCTTTGGCATCGAAGGCAACCGGATATCCAATTGCCAAGGTAGCAGCCAAGATCGCTTTGGGATATACCCTAGATGAAATCAAGAATGCAGTAACACAAAAGACTTATGCATCATTTGAACCAATGCTAGACTATTGCGTGGTGAAAATACCACGTCTTCCATTTGATAAATTTATTACAGCAAAGCGTACGCTTACGACTCAGATGAAGGCAACTGGTGAGGTCATGAGTATCTGCACCAACTTTGAAGGAGCCTTAATGAAGGCGATTCGTTCCTTAGAGCAACATGTAGATAGCATGAGATCCTATGATTTTTCTGCCTTAAGCGTAGAAGAATTGTTAGAACAGCTAGAAGTGGTGGATGATCGTCGTATCTGGGTGATTGCCGAAGCCCTTCGTAAGGGAATTTCTTACGAACAGATTCACAAGATTACCAAGATTGATATCTGGTTTATTGACAAGATTGCGATTTTGACCGAGATGGAAGAGCGTCTTGAAAATGAGCCTTTGACGGTAGAATTATTAAGGGAAGCCAAGAGAATTGAATTCCCAGATAATGTTATCGCTGAGCTTAGCGGTAAGACCACGAAAGAAGTTCGCGACATGCGTTATGAAAATAATATTGTTGCAGCCTTCAAGATGGTAGATACCTGTGCAGCCGAATTTGAAGCCTTTACACCATATTATTATTCTTGCTTCGATGGAGAAAATGAAGCAGATCCTGCATCTGACAAGAAGAAGATTCTTGTACTAGGTTCAGGTCCAATTCGAATTGGACAAGGTGTTGAATTCGATTATTGCTCTGTTCATGCAACCTGGGCATTTTCAAAAGCAGGATATGAAACCATTATCATCAATAACAATCCAGAAACAGTTTCTACCGACTTTGATATTGCAGATAAGCTTTATTTTGAGCCATTAACTGCAGAGGATGTGGAAAGTATTGTTCGCCTAGAAAAGCCAGATGGAGCAGTGGTTCAGTTCGGTGGACAGACTGCCATCAAGTTAACAGAAGATTTGATGAAGATGGGAGTAAAGATTCTAGGAACCAAGGCAGAAGATGTAGATGCCGCAGAGGACAGAGAATTATTCGATAAGATTCTTGAAGAAACAGAAATTCCAAGAGCAGCCGGTGGAACGGTATTTACAGCAGAAGAAGCAAAAGAAGTAGCCAACCGTCTAGGCTATCCGGTACTGGTTCGTCCTTCTTATGTACTTGGTGGTCAGGGCATGCAGATTGCTTTATCTGACCAGGAAATTGAAGAATTTATGGCTGTTATCAACCGATATGCTCAAGACCATCCAATTCTTGTAGATAAATATTTGCAAGGTAAGGAAGTAGAGGTTGATGCAGTATGCGATGGTACCGATATTTTGATACCAGGAATCATGGAACATGTGGAAAGAACAGGAGTCCATTCGGGAGATAGTATTTCGGTATATCCAGCCAATACAATTTCTCAAAAGATTCAAGATACGATTGTAGAATATACCAAGCGCCTAGCAAAAGCCCTTCATGTTGTAGGTCTTATTAATATTCAGTTTATCGCTATGGGAGATGAGGTATATGTCATTGAGGTCAATCCTAGATCTTCTAGAACGGTGCCATATATCAGTAAAGTAACCGGTATTCCTATTGTTGATTTGGCAACTAAGGTCATGATTGGGGAAACCATTAAGAGCATGGGTTATGAACCAGGACTACAGCCAAAGGCTGATTATATTGCAATCAAGATGCCAGTATTCTCTTTTGAAAAATTAAGAGGAGCTGAAATCAGCCTTGGACCTGAAATGAAGTCTACTGGAGAGTGCTTAGGTATTGCTAAGACTTTCAATGAGGCACTTTATAAGGCCTTCTTGGGAGCTGGCGTAATTCTTCCAAAATACAAGCAGATGATTATGACTGTCAAAGATGCAGACAAGGAAGAAGCAGTTGGCGTAGCAAAGCGTTTTGAAGACTTAGGCTATAAGATTTATGCAACCAGAAGTACTGCAAAATACTTCCAGGAGCATGGAATCAATGCACTGCGTATCAATAAGATCTCCCAGGAATCTCCAAATGTTATGGACCTGATTCTTGGCCATAAGATTGACTTGGTTATTGATACTCCAACTCAGGGACGTGACAAGTCAAGAGATGGATTCTTGATTCGTCGTTATGCGATTGAAACAGGTATTCATTGTTTGACCTCTTTAGATACTGCCAATGCACTGGCCTTATCTTTGGAAACTTCCCACGAATCCTTGACACCAATTGATATTGCAACCGTTAAAACCGTATAGTTTTCTTGCAAGATATATTATGACAAAAAGAAAATCGTTACATCTAATAGCAGATGTAACGATTTTTTTAATCTAAAGAAATACCTTGTTTTAATAACCTTTTGTGGGAGGCATCTAGTTTCTTGCGAATGATTCTTGTGGTTGCAATCAAGCTTGGATCCGCTACAAATTGCTTGAGAGTTTCCGCATCCATTTGCGGTCTGTTATCCATCATTCTCATATTGTCTGTGACCCAATAATCCTTAGCAACCAAATCCAAAGATAGGTCGATTAACTTTTTAGAATTAAAGGAGAAGATCACAGGCTTAGAGAAGTCCTCCATATTTTCAGCTAGTACGACCCCTTTATCTCCATTGTTCAAATCCACGCAAGCTCCAGCAGGTAATATGCTCAAAGCATTGCATAGAGCGCTGACTACACTAGGATTGTAATATTTTTCATGCTTTTTCATGAATTCCAAAGCCCGCATAAAGGAGATTGGTTCGTGAAATTCATTCATGCAGGTGAGAGAATCAAAGAAATCAGCGACATGGAGAATATGAGTTTCCATTTCCCAAAATTCAGCTAACCTTTCATTCATTGGCAACTGAGGATGATAGTAGACCTTGTTGAATTGATGCATGATATTCAAGGCCTTTTCAGGTAGGTTGTACTCATTGTATTCGGCTTTTAAGATGTCATAACCCAAGTTGCGAAATTCGTAGTCCATCTTAGTGTAGTATTCCATTTCCGGACTGTAGATTTCGGGAATTTCATCGGTCATATCAACGATCCGTCTTCTTTTCTTGGCCGCATCGGAATCTAAGCCTACATCATGAAGAAGCGCAGCGCTAATGAGGTTGTATTTTGAACTTAATTCAAGTTTTAACTCATTGGCCAATCGAGCAGCTAGAATGGCTACGTTGAGTGTATGCTTATAGAGGGCATCGGCTTCACTTCTAAGGTTCTGAACAAAAATCATACGATGGGAAAAATTACCATAACGATTTAGAATCTCTGTGGCTAGATGCTCTAGATTCTTCGGAGGCTTTCCCTTGTATAATAGCTCATAATCTTCCTTAATCTGGTGAACTACAATTGACTGGAAACGTTCATACTCTAGCTCTTCCTCTGTAATTGGCGGAAGGGGCTCTGCTGGTTCTAGGATAAAAAGCCCTGGAAAACCGAATTTTTTGATACTTGGAATATTACCAGCGGATAAGGCGCTTCCGCGATCATATAGCAGGGTTCCGTTTCTGTCAAATATTGGCTTTGCAAGTCGAATACCTGGTTTTAATTCTTCGTTTTTAATAAATTGCATAAGCATTACCTC
>CAVJBW010000110.1:4930-5393 GCA_963647625.1 Lachnospiraceae bacterium | reverse complement strand
CCTTGTTTCATCTGCTGTTCTAGGCCCTCTTGATCTTGGATGATGGTTGTCTTTTGATAAGGCATCAGTGAACTTATCACCAAAACAATTGCAATCACAACCACATAAAGGATCGGTGGCAGCATGGTCTTTTTATAGTGTTTCTTTGTTTTTTCTATCATTTCACACATGGAGAAATTGTAACACAGAATCCAAGAAAGCACAATTTGCCCATCACCTATTATTCACATAGCTAACATGAAGCTAACATAATGAGTTGCTAGAATTGATTTCATTCAATTCTATTACAAACATGCAGGAGGTAATCATCCATATGAAAAAGATGCTAAAAAGAAGCCCTTTATCGAAGGAGCCAACTTTTCTCAAAAGCAAAAAGGCCAAAGCAATCCTAGGGATTGTCATTGCCCTTTTGATCATTCTATTCGCCTTGCTAAGCCCGCTAGCGCAAAAAAAAGACCAAGGC
>CAVJBW010000110.1:0-4920 GCA_963647625.1 Lachnospiraceae bacterium | reverse complement strand
CTCTGGCACCATTGCCTCTACCGGTAGTATTTCCCTAGAAATTCCAGAATCTATTGAAGTGAAAAAAGTTTTGGTGGAAGAAGGAGAGATGGTAAGCAAGGGACAAAAGCTAGCAACGGTAACCAAAGCCAGCGTTCTTTCCACCTTATTAGAAATCAACGAGACCATCGATGAGCTAGAAGATGCCATGGATACCTTAGAGAGTAAATCCAGCTTTTCGGATACTAGCTCAGATACCTACCTTCAGTATCTCGTATACAAAGAAGAACTATCCACGCTTAAGTCCATGCAAAGCAGAGTCAAGAAAATCCGTAAAAAAGGAGCCATCTATGCTACTTCGGACGGAATGATTGACTCGATCAATATCACATCGGATTCGGATAGTTCCTCTGAGACTTCTTCCGAGACAAGTGGCTTTACTAATACCTCTTCCATCAAAGAGGCAAGCATAATCAGCCTTTCTACTTCCACTTCTTCAAGTGGTCAGACAGAGCAAGAAGAGCTTACCACCATCACCGATGAAATGATCAACAAGATTCAAATCAGTGCTCCTGTTACAGGGCAAACCCCTCAAGATGCCATTTCTTCTACAGATGCTTATAGTGCTACCATCTCTTGGGATTGTAGCGGCAGTTTCAAGGCTCAAACCGTCTATACTGCCACCATCACCCTCACTGCCAAAGAAGGCTATACCTTTGCCCTGGCAAATAGCTATGCCCCGACCATCCAAGGTGCCAGCATTTCCTCGGATAGTCCAATTCTTATTGGAACTGCCAATACTGCTGGCAATAAGCTTCGCATAAAAGCTATTTTTTCCAAGACAGAAGCAAATAATTCTAATGAAAAAGAAGAACAGGAAACAAGCAATCAAAAGACCACAAAGGATACTTCAACAAAAGATACTTCTTCTAGTGATCAGTCCCATGATACAACGGCTTCTTCTAGCTCTAGTCCATCTAGCAGTGCTTCTGTACAAAGCTCTCTTTCTACGTCAAGCTCTGCTAACAGCACAAGTAGCAGCTCAAGTAGCAGTTCAAGTAGCACCAAGGATTCTTATAGCATTTCCACTACTAGTGCATTTACCATTGCTTCTTCTAGCCAGGTCCTTGTCTGCGTGGATATTGACGAACTTGATATCAGCTCGGTAGAGGAAGGGCAAAGTGCTACGATTACCCTAGATGCTCTAGAAGATCAAGAATTTACTGGCACTATTACGAGCGTCTCTCACACTGCATCTTCTAGCAATGGAGGCAATGCCAAATATACTTGTCGCATCACAACAAAGAAAGCCGATGGCATGTTAGTAGGAATGACTGCTAGTGCTACCATTACAGTAAATGAAGTAACAGACGTCCTTACAATTCCTGTAAGTGCACTGCAAGAAGATGCAAATGGTAGCTATGTTTATACCGAAAAAGACTCCGATGGCAATCTCTCTGGCAAGACGGAAGTAACCACAGGACTTTCCAATGGAAATGATGTAGAGATTCAAAGTGGCTTATCGAAAGGAGATACCGTCTACTATACACAAGCATCCACCTCCAATTCCGAAGAGAGCAATATGGGTGGATTTGGTGGAAGTGATAAGGCCAATGATGCTTCTATGCCAGATATGAATACTGCCGCCCCAAGTGGACAGATGCCTAGTGGGGGAGGCAAAGGGGGTGGTCCTAGTGGAAACTAAAGAGATCATTCGATTAGATAATGTATCCAAGATCTATACCATGGCAGATACCTCTCTTCGAGCTTTGGATCATGCCAATCTGAGAATTTGTCAAGGAGAATTTGTCAGCATCATCGGACCTTCCGGCAGCGGCAAATCCACCATGATGAATATCATCGGTTGCTTAGATACTGCCGATGAAGGACACTATTACTTAAACGGCCAGCCTATTGAGTCTTATTCAGAAAATGCTTTGGCCCAGATTCGCAGTCAACAGATTGGTTTTATTTTTCAAAACTTTAATCTTATCGGCAACTTAACCGCCCAGGAAAATGTGGAGCTCCCCTTAATCTACCAGAAGGTGCCCAAGTCTCAAAGACAGATCCTCGTTCAAGAAGCTTTAGAAAAGGTCCAGCTATCTAGCCGGGCTCAGCACAAGCCCCAACAGCTCTCTGGTGGCCAGCAGCAAAGGGTTGCCATCGCTAGAGCCATTGCCACAAAGCCTAGCTTGTTCTTGGCCGACGAACCTACCGGAAATCTTGATTCTGCCACCGGCCAGGAAATCATGCGCCTGTTTCACGACTTACATAAAGCAGGGCATACCATTGTCTTAATCACCCATGATGAAGAGATTGCCCATCAGGCCTCTCGGATTCTAAGAATAAAAGATGGACGTGTGAGGGAGGTTGATTTATGATTTTGCAATCCTTTAAAATGGCCTTAAAGGCTATATTATCCAACAAAATGCGTTCTTTTCTGACTATGCTGGGAATTATCATCGGTGTCCTTGCCCTGGTCGTACTAGTCTCCATGGCTAGCAGTACCACTAGTTCTGTCACCGACCAGATCTCCAGCTTAGGAGACGATATGCTCTCTGTTACCATTAGTCAGGATAATGGCTCCCCGTTAAAGCTCTCTGATCTAGAGGATTTGAAAGATACTGACAATATTGAAGCCGTCGCTCCCCTTACCCAGACAAGCTTAAGCAGCGAGACTTCTTCAGATACCATATCGGTAGGCGTCTATGGAACTACGGCTGATTATGATGATATTATGTCAATTTCTCTTTCTATAGGACGTTTTATCAAATCCGTGGATGTTGAAAACCATTCCCATATTGCTATTATCTCTGAGGATTTGGCCAATGATGTCCTCGGCTCTAGCAACTGTCTTGGATCTACAATCCGGTTAAATGGTTATAATTTTACCGTTGTTGGCATTCTTGAAGAAGAATCTGCAAGCAGTTCTACTTCTTCTAATTATGAGGCATATATTCCTTATACCACCTTGATTCGCTGTAGTGATTCTGTGCCATCTAGCATCTCAAGCTTCCTAGTAGGTGCTACTTCAGGCTCCCTAGAGGAAGCACAAAGCGATTTGGATGCTTACTTACTCCAACGTTTCTCTGATTCGGATTATTATTCCATCACTTCTTCGAGCGAAATCGCTGAGACCTTGTCTAGCGTAACAGGAATGCTCACTTTATTATTAGGTGGAATTGCCGGTATCTCCCTCCTAGTTGGAGGAATCGGTATCATGAATATCATGCTGGTATCTGTCACGGAGCGAACGAGGGAAATCGGTATTCGAAAAGCAATCGGTGCAAGACGTGGTGCTATTATGTCACAGTTTTTAATTGAGTCTTTAATGGTAAGCTTAATCGGTTGTTTGATTGGCATCCTCCTTTCCTGGATTACCTTAAAGCTTGCCAATATTTTTGCTAGTTCTTACAATTTGACTTTCACCTTGTCCTTTTTCGTGGTATGGATTGCAGCCTTGTTCTCCATTGCCATAGGACTTATCTTTGGTCTGTATCCAGCTTGGAAAGCAGCTAAGAAAAATCCAATTGATGCCCTAAGATATATAGGATGATGATTGCTTTTAAGCATAATAGAAAGGAAGTCTTCCCATAAACCACAGCCATTAAAGAAATTTTTCTGCTTTGTAGGGGCTATTTGCTTTGTTATTGATTATGTTGTAGGGCTAATCGTGCTCAATATAATCATGGCTTTGCTTTCTACTAATTATTTTGAAATAGCCTCAATTATAGGCTCAGTTGTTGGATTTGTGGTCTCGGTTACGGTAAACTACATCCTTAGCTTTAAATTTGTCTTTGAGCGAAAAGAAAATCTAGATAAACGAGCTGAATTTGTAATCTTTGTGCTGCTTTCGATTGTAGGCCTCTTGATTAATAGCTTTATTATTTGGCTTGCAGTAGGACCTATATATGGAAGTAGTGAGTTCCTTCAGGAAAATGCAGGATACAACCTGGTTTATACAGGGGCAAAGGTAATAGCGACGGCAATTGTCATGATTTATAACTTTGTGACACGAAAGATGTTTTTAGAGAAAAAATAGTTTGGAGTGAGATAGTAGCAAAGATGTGCAAGAAAATATCGCTTATAATCCCGTGTTTTAACGAGCAGGAAGCTCTTGGAATCTTCTATCCAGAAGTGACCAAGGTGCTGGAAAATATAGACTTTGACTATGAACTCTTGTTTGTAAACGATGGATCTAAAGATAAAACACTAGAAATTTTAAAAGAATTGGGACAGAAGGATACACACGTAAAGTATTTGTCCTTATCTAGAAACTTTGGAAAGGAAGCGGCTATGTATGCCGGCTTCTGTAATGCGGATGGAGATTATGTCGCAGTTATGGATGCAGATATGCAAGATCCACCGGCGCTACTGCCAGAGATGTTGAACATATTAGAATCTGGAGAATACGATAGCGTTGCCACCAGACGTGTAAATCGAGCCGGAGAACCACCAATTAGGTTATGGTTTGCCAGAAGATTTTATTCGTTAATCAATAAAATATCTGATGCTGGCATTGTTGATGGAGCTAGGGACTTTCGATTGATGAAGCGAGAAATGGTAGATGCCATTGTGGCTATGGGTGAGACCAACAGGTTTTCAAAGGGAATCTTTGGCTGGATTGGATTTAAGACCTACTGGATGCCCTATGAGAACACAGAGCGTGTGGCAGGCGAGACAAAATGGAACTTCTGGAGCCTTTTCAAGTATGCAATAGACGGCATCATAAATTTTTCAGAGGCACCGCTGAACATTGCTTCCTGGTTCGGCATGCTTATGACTGCTTTTGCCTTTTTATTCTTGATATTTATCGTAGTAAGAAGGCTTTGCTTTGGCGATCCGGTTGCGGGTTGGGCGTCAACCATTTGCGTGATTGTGTTCATTGGCGGCATACAGCTCTTTTGCATGGGAGTTATGGGGCAGTATATTGCCAAGAAT
>CAVJBW010000109.1:1720-5403 GCA_963647625.1 Lachnospiraceae bacterium | reverse complement strand
GTCTTACTTCTTTTTTCAAATCTTCTCGCCGAAGAAGTGGAATCTTTTCTTTGAGGGCTAGATCATCTTCTGTCTGTTGGAATTCCTTCAAAAGTCTGCACTCTTCTTCAATCTGTTGAAGCTCATCTACAGATAAAGAAGCTTTTTTCTTCTTCATTTTTTCTTTTTGCGCTTCTTCTAGTCTTTCATCTAGTCCATTTTCAGCCTTTAAAACAACAAGGCTAGCATGTGTATTGTCAAGAAGATATCTTTGAATCAAGTCTTCAAAATATCCATCTTCTACATGCTTTCGCAGATATTCATAAGTTTCAAGTGCCTTTAGGTGAATGAATGGTGCTTCATCATCATAGAGCCAGCTATCAAAGGTCTGAAGTCCCCAAATCAATCCCTTGGGATAGGAAGCATAATCCGCCTCACGATACTTAAATTCATCTGCATGAATTGCTGCAAGAAGGGATTTTTTATTGATTCCTTCTTTGACCTGCTTTGTTAATTCCTCTCTTACAATCTGTAGAAATTCTTCTTTCTTTTCTAGAGAAGCATTCCCCACTGCTATGGTAAAGATTGGCTGTGCAATCCCATTATCAAAGGAACTTAGGACAGATTTGCCGATCTTGGCATCTAAAAGTGCCTCTCTTAATGGTGCTCCTGGTGCGGATACCAAGACGTAATTCAAGATTTCAAAGGCAATATAAAGCTTCGGATCCAAGCTATCTGCCACAACCCAGTTGTAGGATAGATAATTCTTTTCCTTCGCATCTTCCTCCTTGGAAATGCTATAAGAAGCTTCTCTTTCTACTACTTGGGCAAATGGCTTTTGCTTTGCAATTTCAGAGTCCACCTGAAGATAGTCATATTTGCTGAGGTATTCTTCATCAATATAGGTCAGCTTTTCTACAATATCCATATCTCCATAAAGGTAGATATAACAATTACTAGGATGATAGTATTTCTGATAAAAAGCCAGATAATCCTCATAGGTCAAATCAGGAATATACTCCGGATTGCCGCCAGAGTCCTTGCAATAGGTATTGTCAGGGAACAAGGAGGCATAAATGTGCTTGTTTAGAACGTCTTCCGGAGAAGAGTAGGCTCCTTTCATCTCATTATATACAACACCATTGACAAAGAGCTCCCCTTGAGAATCTAGTTCATAATGCCAACCTTCCTGCAAAAACAGGCGTTTGTCTTTTAGTACATTTGGATGAAAGACTGCATCTAGATAGACATCCATGAGATTTTGAAAGTCCTGATCATTGTAGCTTGCCACCGGATAGACGGTCTTGTCTGAGTAGGTCATTGCATTTAAAAAGGTATTCAAAGAACCTTTTACTAGTTCAATGAAGGGATCTTTTATGGGATATTTTTCGGATCCACACAAAACAGAATGTTCAATAATATGAGGGACTCCCGTTTCATCTGATGGCGGAGTACGAAATCCTATATTAAATACCTTGTTGTCATCCTCATTCGAAATAATAAGGATCCTTGCTTGGGTCTTTTTATGACGAAATAGGTATCCCTTTGACTGTAAGTCTGTCAGGTTTTCCTCTTTTATTAATTCATAAGCTTCTAGCTGCTGTAGCATATCATTCTCCTTCTTAGCTTAAAATTCTTCTATTAGCTTGCCCATTTGCTCTAATACATAATCAGCACACTCTTCTAGGGTCTTATTGGTGGTATCAATGGTAATATCTGGGCTTATTGGTGCCTCGTAAGGACTAGAGATTCCTGTAAAGTTGGGAATTTCTCCTTTTCTAGCTTTTTCATATAAGCCTTTTACATCTCTCTTTTCACATTCTTCTACCGGAGTGCTGACATAGACTTCGATGAAGTGTTCTTCTCCTATAATTTCCCTAGCGCTCTTGCGATCTCTTTCATAAGGGGAGATAAAGGAGGTAAGCACAATCAGGCCTGCTTCATTCATCAGCTTGGCCACTTCTGCAATACGGCGAATATTTTCAATTCGATCGGCTTCCTTAAATCCAAGATTTTTATTAAGGCCCATTCGAACATTGTCCCCATCTAATAGCATGGTATGCTTTCCAAGGGTAACGAGACGCTTTTCAAGCTCATTGGCCAAGGTGGACTTGCCGGATCCTGATAAGCCAGTAAGCCAAATGGTCTTTGGCACCTGACCTTTTTGCTTGGCACGAATCTCTCTGGTTACATCCATCTCATGCCAAGTCAGATTGTCCGTTCTTCTTAATGCATGAAGCACGACTCCACAAGCCGCAGTGCCATTACTGATGCGATCAATTAAAATCATAGAGCCTAGAGCATGGTTCTTTTTAAAACTGTCAAATACAATCTTATCTGCCACCACAATATCACAATCTACGATTTCATTTTTGTAAATCACATCAATAGGAACTTCATTTCCTGTATTGACATCAATCTTATATTTGATATTCATAACGGTAGCTGGTATCATCTTGGTTCCTAGCTTTAGGAAATAATTCTTTCCTGCCACCAAATAATTATCATCCATCCATAGAAGTCTTGCCGTAAACATATTTCCAGATGTCATCTTGGCATTTTTCACCAAGACGCAACCTCTTGATACATCTACTTCACGGTCAAGTGCAATCGTTACGGCATGGCCCTTGCTACTTTGACTTACTTCTTTTCCGGCATCAATAATGGTCTTTACCTTTGCTTTTTCATTCGATGGCAGAGCCGTCACTTCATCTTGCAAGGCAATGATTCCGGATTCGATCTGTCCTTGAAAGCCTCTAAAGGTGTGATTCGGACGACATACCCTTTGCACCGGCATGGTAAATTCTTCTTCTAGATTATCCTCTTCTACATCAACCTTTTCTAGATAAGCAAGAAGGGAATCTCCTTCATACCAAGGCATTTTCTCAGACTTAACCGTGACATTGTCTCCTTCGGTTGCTGAGACAGGCAGAATCTCAATGGACTTGTAGTCATATTCCGCTGCCATAATTTTGATCTCTCGCTTGATCTTTTCGAAGCGGTTGTGATCATAATTAATCAAGTCCATCTTGTTGACTGCAAAAACAAAATGCTCGATTCCCATAAGGGAACAGATTCTTGTATGTCGGCGGGTCTGAACTAGTACCCCCTGAGTTGCATCTACAAGTATCACTGCTAGTTGGGCAAAGGACGCTCCTACTGCCATATTTCTTGTATATTCTTCATGACCTGGCGTATCAGCTACAATAAAAGACCGCTGGTTGGTTGTGAAGTAGCGATAGGCAACATCAATGGTAATGCCCTGCTCTCTTTCTGCCATAAGGCCATCTAGCAAGAGGGAGTAATCAATCTTTCCCTCTCTAGACCCAACCTTGCTATCAAGTTCTAACGCTCTTTTTTGATCTGCAAATAATAATTTTGCATCATACAGCATATGCCCAATCAAAGTAGACTTTCCATCATCTACACTTCCACAGGTAATAAACTTAAGAAGACTATTCATAGAAATAAACCTCTCTAATTCTTTTCATTATTCAAGAATTATAACATATCCACTCTTCAAATAATGCTATTTTTGCAAAGAAAAAAAGAATACCCTTTATTCAAGGGCATTCTTTTTTGATTTTATACTTTTTTCTCATCCAAGAGAAACTTATACATTTACAAAAGCTTCGGATTCTTGCTTCAGATTCTTCGCCACCGTGCTATTTTCCTGCATTTGAGAATTTACCGTATCCATAGAC
>CAVJBW010000109.1:0-1710 GCA_963647625.1 Lachnospiraceae bacterium | reverse complement strand
TGTAACTCCTGTTGCTGATTCTTCCACTGCACGGTTGATTCCTTCTATTGCCTCTGCTACTTCTGTCATGGTTTCTAGAATCTGGTTCGCCTCTTCCATATACTGGCTCATGGTTTGGTCTACCATGGTAGCATCTTCATTGTATTGCTGGCCACCTTCCACAAAGGACTTGTAGTCAACAAGGATATTTTCATGAATATAAGTAACGATCTTTTTCGAAGAAGCAACCAATCCTTCTACCGCATGAATCACCTGCTCATTAATGGTCTGGATATTATTTGCTGTTTCTCTAGAAGAATCTGCCAACTGACGAATCTCATCTGCTACAACGGCAAATCCCTTACCAGCCTCTCCTGCTCTTGCAGCTTCAATAGATGCATTTAAGGCAAGAAGGTTGGTCTGGCTAGAAATGCTCAAGATATCTTCTGTAAGCTGTGCTACCTTTTCTACGCTCTTAGAGTTCTCCACAGCCTGATTCATTTCATCTGTAATCTCATTAATCACGCCTTCTGTATTGTACATATTCTCTGTAGCAGTCTGCTCTAATTGAGTCGCTCTTTCTTTCATTTCCTGAGCATAAACCGTCATCTCTTGCGTCTGCTGAGCCATCTGCTTAATCATTTCTTCTGTTGTACTTGTATTTTCACTAACATCATTGGTGGTTGCAGATACTTCTTCCATGGTTGCAGACAATTCTTCCATAATTGCAGAAATATCGCTAGCACTTTCGCTAGAAGAAGTTACGCTTGATGCTACGCTACCAACTACCCCATCTAAAACATTGGAATTGGTCACGATATTGGACATAATTCTTTGTAAGGTTTCAATGAAATGGTTGATGCCTTCTGAAGATTGGCCAATTTCATCCTTTGAATTCACATGGATTCTCTTGGTAAGGTCTCCTTGTCCATTTTCGATTTCTGAAATAATTTCTTTTAGTTCTTTGGTCTGCTGGCGAAGTGGCTTTACAACTGCCTTATTTAATACCAGGATTACTCCGATAAAGGCAATAATAGCTACAATCACCATAGCAATAGAAAATATGAAACTATAATTATAGATTTTTTCTTGTACCGTTGTATTGTGTTTGACAATCTTGTCATTGGCACTAATCAAGGCATCTAGCTCTGGTTCAATACTTTCAGACCACTCGGTCATAACCGTATTGGCTTCAGAAAAGACCTTTGTATCTCCCTTCATTGCTCTTGCCATCAAGGTAGTTATGGTCTCTTGTGCTTCTTCGATTTCTCCAAAAACAGCCTTCATCTTGGTCATATCACTATCTGAAAAATAATCTCCCATTGCTAAGAGTTCTTCTTCATAGCTTGCTACGTCTTCTTGATAAGTCTGAAGTTCTCCAGCTACATACTCATAGAGACCTTTGCTTGGTTCCCCACAGATTGCCAAGGTCAGTTTCTGAGTCTTTTCAAAATCCAAGATAATTTCATCAAAACAAATCGTTGCTCTCATTCCATTGCCTGAGATTTCTTTGCTATCTGATTGAATCGTTCTTAAGGAATTCATTCCCAACAAAGCGATCAGAACAGCTACAATTCCTAGTATAGATACCGGTAGCATCAACTTGCCTATAATAGACATTTTTGAATTCGATTTTACTTTCTTATTCCGTCCTTTACTCATTTAATTTCCCTCCGTGAAAATCAATAGTTCTATGTCTATTGTACTATTTTTCACGGAGATGTCCATACT
>CAVJBW010000108.1:0-5448 GCA_963647625.1 Lachnospiraceae bacterium | reverse complement strand
CGATTTATCATTATCTTTATCTTGCTGACACTTTTTTTTACTTTTATGTTTAAATTTTTGCCGAATAGTCCACAGAACTCATCGGTATTTTACCAATTGCCAGGAGCTCTTGGATGCGCAGCATCCTGGTACGTATTTACATTTTTCTTATCGATTTTTGTAAAACTATTTAATTCATTCTCTTGGTATGGCTCATTAGCCTCTCTTATGATTATCACTTTTTGGCTATATATTTGCCTAACGATTATGCTGATTTGTGCAGAGGTCAATGTCATATTCGAAATAGAATTTCGTATATTTTATGCCAGATTAAAAGAAAAACGTTCTGTGAATGCAGTTCATTCTATGATTCCGGGACGAAAAAAAAGGGCGGGATCCAAGAAAAAAAGTTTTAAGAAAGTTCACGAACAGTATCAAGAACAATATGAAGAAAGAAACCGGGCACTAGAAGTACAAAAGCTTCATCATGATGAAGAAATCAAGAATTTTAGTACCGGATTTTCCGTTGTGCGAGATAAATATGCACATTATATACAAGATGAACCTGAGGAAAAAGAAGAAGACTTAGGGGATACGAAGAAATTAAACTAAAGGAGTATAAAAGTCATGAAAGAAAAGCTTGAGCAGATTCGCCAAGAAGCTTTAAAAAAACTAGAAGAGACCCAAGATTTAAATGCACTCAATGATATTCGTGTTTCTATTCTTGGTAAAAAAGGTGAACTTACATCCATTATGAAAGGCATGAAGAATCTTTCACCAGAAGAAAAGCCAGCCTTTGGTCAGATGGTAAATGAAGTTCGCAAAAATATCGAAGAGACGATTAATCATGCCAAGGTAAAGCTAGAAGATGCTGCCTTAGAAAGAAGGCTAGAAAATGAAGTGATTGATGTCACTTTGCCTGCATCTAAGAATAAGATTGGACACAAACATCCAAATACCATTGCATTAGAAGAAATCCAGCGAATCTTCGTTGGTATGGGATATGAAGTAGTAGAAGGCCCAGAAGTAGAATATGATTATTACAACTTTGAAGCTTTAAATATTCCGGCTAACCATCCTGCCAAGGATGAACAAGATACTTTCTATGTTAATAGTGATATCGTGCTTCGTACTCAGACTTCTCCGATTCAGGTAAGAACCATGGAAAAAGGAAAGCTTCCTATTCGTATGATTGCGCCTGGTAGAGTCTTCCGTTCCGACGAAGTAGATGCGACCCATTCTCCATCTTTTCATCAGGTAGAAGGTATGGTAATCGATAAGAATGTTACATTTGCAGATTTAAAAGGAACCTTACAAGAATTTGCAAAGGAAATGTTCGGAGATGATATCAAGACAAAGTTTCGACCTCATCATTTCCCATTTACAGAACCAAGTGCAGAGATGGATGTATCCTGCTTTAAATGTGGTGGAAAAGGATGTCGTTTCTGTAAAGGCGAGGGTTGGATTGAGATTCTAGGTTGTGGTATGGTGCATCCACACGTACTTGAAATGAGCAATATTGATCCAAAGGAATATAGTGGTTTTGCTTTTGGCGTTGGACTTGAGCGTATTGCTTTATTAAAATACGAAATTGATGATATGCGCTTGCTCTATGAAAATGATATTCGATTCTTAGAGCAGTTTTAGGAGGATAAATTAAAATGAAAACATCACTGAATTGGATTAAATCTATGGTGCCTGAGCTTGACGTCACTCCTTCGCAATATGTGGATGGTATGACCTTATCAGGCTCAAAGGTAGAAACCATAGAGTGCTTAGATCAGGACTTAGATAAAATCGTTGTTGGACAGATCAAGAAAATTGAGCCTCATCCAGATGCAGATAAGCTTATTATTTGTCAAGTAGATGTAGGATCAGACGAGCTCATTCAAATCGTAACTGGAGCTCCAAATGTAAAAGAAGGAGATAAGATTCCAGTTGTATTAGATGGAGGCCGAGTTGCTGGAGGTCATGATGGCAAATTGACGCCAGGTGGCATCAAAATTAAAAAGGGCAAATTAAGAGGCATTCCATCCAATGGAATGATGTGCTCCATTGAAGAATTAGGTTCTTCTAAGGATTATTATCCAGAAGCACCAGAAGATGGTGTCTATATCTTCCAAAAGGATGTTACCCCAGGAGAGAGTGCAATCAAAGCACTAGGACTTGACGATGTGGTGGTAGAATATGAGATTACATCGAATCGTGTAGACTGCTTTAGCGTTCTTGGTATTGCAAGAGAAGCTGCAGCTACCTTCGGATGTGAATTTAATGAGCCAGTGATAAAAGAGACTGGAAATGAAGAACATGCATCCGATTATATCAAGGTCAGCATCCAGGATGAAGATTTATGTAGTCGTTATACCGCTAGAATTGTAAAAAATATCAAGATTGCACCATCCCCAGAATGGATGCAGCGTAGACTTGCTTCTCATGGCATTCGTCCGATTAACAACCTAGTAGACATTACGAATTATGTCATGGAAGAATATGGACAGCCTATGCATGCTTATGATTTATCTACTGTGGAAGGACAGGAGATTATAGTAAGAAGAGCAGCAGATGGTGAAGTCTTCACTACCTTAGATGGCCAGGAGCGACAGGTCGATCATGATGTACTGATGATTTGTGATGGTCAAAAGCCAATCGGTCTTGCTGGAATCATGGGTGGTGAAAATTCCATGATTACAGATCAGGTAGAAACCATGCTTTTTGAGGCTGCATGTTTTGATGGTACCAATATTCGCTTGTCTTCAAAGAAGGTTGGACTTAGAACAGACGCTTCAAGCAAATTTGAAAAGGGATTAGATCCTAATACTGCACTACTAGCAATCAATCGCGCCTGCGAACTCATTGAACAGTTAGGTGCCGGAGAAGTCGTAGGAGGAATGGTAGATGTCTATCCGAATCCAAAGACTGGCAATACGGTTTCCTTTGACGCAGATGAAATTAACAAGCTTCTAGGAACGACGATTCCAGAAAATCAGATGCTTGGATACTTTGAAAAAATTGGACTTGGATTTGATGCAGATAAGAAGGAGATCTTAGTTCCATCTTGGAGACAGGACTTAAAATGCATGAATGATTTGGCAGAAGAAGTTGCTCGTTTCTATGGATATGACAAGATTCCAACCTCCTTACCATCAGGAGAAGCTACTGCAGGACACCTGTCTTATAAGCTTAGAATTGAACAGATTGCCAAAAATGTGGTAGAATTTTGTGGATTTTCTCAAGGGATGACTTATTCCTTTGAAAGTCCAAAAGTATTTGATAAGCTTTTGATTGAACAAGATGATGAGCTAAGACAGACGGTTACCATTTCCAATCCATTAGGAGAAGATTTCTCCATTATGAGAACAATCCCATTAAATGGAATGTTAACCTCCCTTTCTACCAATTACAATCGAAGAAATAAGAATGTTCGACTCTATGAATTGGGAAATATCTATTTGCCAAAATCATTGCCAGTCAAGGAACTTCCAGAAGAAAGAATGCAGCTGACCTTAGGCATGTATGGAGAAGGTGATTTCTTTACCATGAAGGGTGTGGTGGAAGAAATCTTTAATCAGCTAGGCATGATGAAACAGCCACGATACAATCCTCAAACGAATCGAACTTACTTACATCCAGGTAGAAGGGCTGATATTGTTTATGATGGTCAGGTAGTTGGCTATATTGGAGAGGTTCATCCGAAAGTGGTTGCTAATTATGACATGAAAGGCCGTGTATACGTAGCCGTTCTTGATATGCCATATATTGTTGAATATGCAACCTTCCAAAGAAAGTATGAAGGCCTTGCAAAATATCCATCCATCAATCGAGACATTTCCATGCTTGTACCAAAGCATATTATGGCAGGAGAGATTGAAGATGTTATTACAAAGAAGGGGGGAAAGATCCTAGAATCCTTGCAACTCTTTGATCTATATGAAGGAGAGCAAGTAGAAGAAGGATTTAAGTCCATGGCTTATTCCTTAGTCTTTCGTGCAAAAGACCGCACATTGGAGGATAGTGATGTGGTAAGTTCTATGGAGAAAGTTTTAAGTGCCTTAGAAGAAATCGGCATTGAACTTAGAAAATAAGAAAAGGAGAAGTATTATGAAAAAGTTAACCAAACCATTTGCACTTGTCTTGGCAGCTCTTGTCCTTGTTACCATGGGCAATACCCAGACATTTGCAGCAAACACAGACACCTTAGGTGATGTAGCTTCGGATGTTACTTATGAAACAAAAGCTACTTCAAGTGTTTATGGCACTTTGACAGACATCAAACAAACAGGTGCAACCAAATCTTCTGTTAGCATTGCATGGACAGATAAAAACAGCGCTGAGACTTCCTGGACGGTAGAATATACCGTCAGCTACAATGGAGCCAATATTGATGGTGGAAGCAAGGTGGTAACGCAACCATCCTTTACCTTAAAAGGACTCGATCAGGATTCTTATGTTTATTTTAAAGTAAAAGGAAATAATCCATACGATACATATTCCTATAGCTCTGCTTACCTAAATTCGGCTGCAACGATTCCATCAAAGCTTAACTCTTTGCAAGCAAATACGTCTTCCTATTCTGCTTTGGGATGGAATGGAAGCAAACCATATAATTTGCGTATTAGTTGGGAGATGACAGATGCAAGTTGGAATTGTGCTTATCATGGTGCAAAAGACAATGTAAGTAAAAACTATGGCGTCATCATCAAGGTCTACGATTATAAGGGCAAGAAGCTAAAGACTTATTATGGAGATTATAATGGCTATAGCTATGAACTTGCATGCGCAAAGCCTGGATCTGGTTATAAGGTTACAGTAGCACCTTACTTTAAATCATCTGGTGGAAAAGTGTATACTGGTGCTTCTAAGACCGTTTATGCACAGTCTCAAACCAAATATTTGACCAAGAAATCTGAAGTAAAAAAGAATAAGTTCACAGTCAGATGGAAAAAAATAAAGAATGCCAAAAGCTATACTGTTTATGTAGGAAAATCATCTTCTTATAGATCTGATTTATCCGAGGTTTCTTTCAAAAAAGTGACCACAACAAAGAACTTGAAATATACAGTAAAGAAGCTAAGCAAAAAATCCATTAATACTAAGAAGTATTATTATTATTACATGGTTGTTGTAAATGGTAAGATTAAAGGAAGCAGCAAACTCGTCAAATCGAAAAAATATTATGGCGGTTATGTTCATACCTACTATTAAAGCCTAATTAAGGCGAGTGAATAAGAAAATATACAAAGTCCTAAGGTTTCATAAGACCTTAGGGCTTTGCATGTAAAATCATGATAGAATGAGAGCCCAAATAAGAGGCTAGGAGAGTATATTATGCTTGTAAAAGATTTTGATTTTGATTTGCCAGAAGAATTAATTGCACAAGACCCTCTAGAAGACCGATCCTCTTCTAGACTATTAGTTCTTGATAAAGAGTCTGGAAAGTTAAAGCATGACATATTTAAAAATATTACGGCT
>CAVJBW010000107.1:0-5496 GCA_963647625.1 Lachnospiraceae bacterium | reverse complement strand
GATTAATTTGGGTTTGCAAGTCTTAGGGAAAAGAGAGGATGGATATCACGAAGTCCATATGTTAATGCAATCATTACAATTACATGATCTTGTTATTTTGACAAAAAGAGAAGATGATCAGATTGTAATAAAGACTTCTTTGCAAGAATTAGCAAATGATCAAAGCAATCTTGCATACAAGGCAGCACTACTATTTCGTCAGTATGTAGGAAAAGATTATGGAGTAGATATCGAAATTGATAAGCATATCCCTATGGCTGCAGGTCTAGCAGGTGGGAGTGCGGATGCAGCGGCAGTTCTTCGAGGAATGAATCGCATGTTTCATGAAGAGCTTTCCTTAGAGCAACTTATGGAAATCGGAATTAAGATTGGAGCAGATGTCCCATTTTGTATTATGGAACATACAGCCATAGCGAAGGGCATTGGAGAACAATTGACGAAGATTGAGATGCCTCTTAGTTGCCATGTCTTGCTTGTGAAACCTGACTTTGGGGTTTCTACTAAGGAAGTATATGATCACTATGAAATGTCTCAGGCTGAGAATGTGAATATTGAGGGAATCCTTGAGGGAATCGCCCATGAAAACTGGCAGGAATGTTTTTCTCATATGGGCAATGACCTAGAAGATGTGACCTTGAAATTATATCCTAAGGTAGCTAAGATCAAAGAAGAAATAAAGGCTCAAGGAGCAGACTTTGTCTTAATGAGTGGAAGTGGACCTACTGTATTTGCTATTTTCTTAGATGAGCAAAAGTGTCAGAGGGCATATGATGCCATGATTAGTCTCCCTTATGACAAGGTTGTAGAAAAGACTAGTTTTATGAACTAGCTAGGGAATAATAAGTAAGATGAGTAGGGTGGATTCGTAGAAAGGAATGTTAGATTCGATGTCAAACAAAGCTGATTTGAATAAAATAGAATTAAGTAGTAGTGGAACAAATGCCTATTTGCCCCTTAGAGAGGTGGTATTTAAGACCCTTCGAGAAGCAATCTTGAAGGGGGATTTAAGACCAGGGGAAAGACTGATGGAAGTGCAGCTAGCCCAGCAACTAGGAGTAAGTAGAACACCGATTCGAGAAGCAATACGTAAGCTAGAGCTTGAAGGAATGGCTGTTACTATGCCACGCAGAGGGGCTGTGGTAGCCAAGATGACAGAAAAAGATATGGAAGATGTCTTGCAGATCCGTCGCGCTTTAGATGAACTTGCCGTAACCATTGCTTGCGAACAAATCTCTATGTCTCAGATGAAACAGCTAGAAGAAGCACAAACAAAGTTCGAAGAATTAACACATCAAGAAGATATGAAGGCAATCACCAATGCAGACGTGGAATTTCATGATATTATCTACCAATCAACAGGAAATAATAGGCTCTGGCAGATTATGAAAAACTTTGGTGAGCAGATGTATCGCTATCGTGTAGAATATTTAAAGGAGCGGGAAAATTATCCGACCCTAGTAGAAGAACATCGACAGATTGTGGAAGGATTAAGACGCAGAGATCAGGAAGCTGTCGTTGAAATTATGAGAAGACATGTAACAAACCAAGCTGTTGAAATGAAAAATATCATTCGTGAGCAGGAGGAGAGATAAGGCTTTATGAATCCAAATAATGAGGTGAAGTATGCTCCTATTGGAATCTTCGACTCAGGTGTTGGCGGACTGACAGTGGCAAGGGAAATCCTTCGCCAATTGCCCAATGAAAGAATTGTATATTTTGGAGATACAGCGAGAGTTCCCTATGGAACCAAATCCAAAGAAACTATCATTCACTTTTCCCAGCAAATCAGCCATTTTCTGCAAACCAAAGGGGTGAAGGCAATTGTGATTGCGTGCAATACCGCTAGTGCCTATGCCTTAGATGAGTTGCAAAAAAGTGTGGATATTCCAGTTCTTGGAGTTGTAAAGCCGGGAGCCAAGGTTGCCGCTCAGACGACAGTCAATAACAAGATAGGAGTCATTGGAACCGAAGGGACTATTAGTAGTCAGATCTATACGGAGAATATTCTAAAACATAATCCAAATGCTTTAGTTATAGGGAAGGCATGTCCCTTATTTGTTTCTTTGGCAGAGGAAGGCTGGCTAAAGGATCCCATTACGGTGCAAGTGGCCCAGCGATATCTAGCACCCCTCATGGAAGAAGAGGTAGATACTCTAGTTATGGGATGCACTCATTATCCATTGCTTCGTTCCACCTTAAGGAGCGTATTAGGGGAAAAGGTCAATCTGGTCAATCCGGCTTATGAAACTGCTCGGACTTTAAATGAAATCTTAATCGGCCATGGAATCAAAAATGATGGCCATGGAATTGCCTATGATCATGAATATTTTGTATCCGATGCAGCAGAAAAATTTATGAGATTTGCCAACTCTATTCAGCCCTTTGATGTACACAAGGTGCAGGTAGTGGCAATAGAAGAATATTAGGAGAAATATTTTGACAAAAGATGTATTAATAAGAATCGGTGGGCTGCAATTTCAACAAGAAGGTCAAGAAAAGGTTGAAGTAATCAACAGTGGAAGCTACTATTTCAAGAATCAGAAGCATTATATTCTATATGATGAGGCGATAGAGGGATTTTCAGAGCCAAATAAAAACAAGATCAAGATTGATCAAGGAATTGTTGAAGTCCAGAAAAAAGGTCCTATTACGGTGCAAATGGTATTTGATGAAAAGAATAAACATATCAGTTATTATCAGACACCATATGGCAGTATGGAAATGGGAATTGATACAAAAAAAGTGGAGCTGAGAGAAAAGGACGATCAAATGGATCTTAAGATTGAATATTCTCTAGAAATAAATCAGGAACATCTAGCAGAATGCAATATTGAAATTTCGATTATGTCAAAGGATTCCGCTTCCTTTCATTTGTAAGAAATGAGGGGATCAAGAAAAGCACTCTCAAAAAAATGAGAATATAAGATTATTTTTTAGGCTGCGTTACGGTAACAATGCAGCTTTTTTTTATGCCATCTTCTTTGCAATAAATGGTTGCTTTGCCAGGATGATAGGCTTTGATCAACCCATTTGGCGTAATATCTGCGATGGCAGGATTGCTACTAGAGTATTCAGGAATATTTCCAGAAGAGATCTTGACCGTAAGCTGTTTGGTCTTGCCCGGCTTTAAAGTAAGGGCTGTTGGAGAAATAGACATGGTGGGTTGTTTCACGTAGACGCAACAGGTTGCACTAGCTCCATCCAAAGTAGCCGTAATAATCGCCGAGCCATGCTTGACAGCGGTGATTTCACCAGAAGATGACACGGTAGCTACAGAAGATTTGTTGCTTCGGTAGGTAACAGCCTTGCCCGATGAAGTCGTAGCCCTTAGCTGGCATTTGCGAAGCCGATACATGGTAACATCCGTTTCATTTAAGGTAATAGTAGGAACTTTTACCTTTACTTTGCATGTGACACTTGTGCCTTGGCACTTGACTTTGATATTTGCCTGTCCAGGCTTTTTGGCTAGTACATATCCAGAGTCGGAAACGGTTGCAACAGAACTTTTACTTGAAGAATAAGTGACTTCGGCCCCAGTAGATGTGGTTGCCTTTAGGCGAAATCCTTGGCCACATTCTAAGGAAGCGCTAGTTCTTGATAGGCTAATCTTGGTGGGATTGACAGTAACCTTGCAAGAGGCTTCTGCACCAGAGATCTTGGCAGTGATTAGAGCCGTTCCGGCTTTCTTAGCAGTGACAACTCCATAAGTGTTGACCGATGCGATAGAAGAAGAACTACTCTTATAACTTGGCAATTTTCCATTTGAAGTTAGTGCATAAACCGTAAATTGTTCACCAATATCGATGACCTTGTGATAAGGACTGATAATGATAAATGGAATGGTTGCTGCCTTGGTAGAAACAACTGTGGAAAGGGTGAAAGAACAGATCATGGCCAGGCAAATCGCTCTGGTCAATCTTGATTTGAATATAGATAAGAACTTTTTCATAACATAAAACCTCCTAAAACGAGAGAGGCTTTATCTTGATCCCCAAACGCATGAAAATGCGTATACCTAAAATAGCATGAATGAGATCGGCTGTAAATAAAAAATTACCTTATTTGCAAAAAAGATATAAATAAGGTAAAGTGTTTATAGATTATACAAAAAGGAGAAGGGAAATATGAAAGTAAGAAAAGCCGTTATTCCTGCTGCCGGTCTTGGAACCAGGTTCTTGCCAGCAACCAAAGCGCAGCCAAAGGAAATGCTTCCAATTGTAGATAAACCAACGATTCAATATATCATTGAAGAAGCCGTAGAAGCTGGAATTACAGATATTATTATTGTAACGGGACGAAGCAAAAGGTCCATAGAAGACCACTTTGACAGGTCCATTGAACTTGAACTAGAGCTAGAAAAGTCTCATAAAGAGGAAATGCTTGGCATGGTTAGAGATATTGCAGATATGGCCAATATTCACTATGTAAGGCAGAAGCAACCAAGGGGATTGGGGCACGCAGTGCTGACAGCAGAACACTTTATCGGAGATGAGCCATTTGCAGTCCTACTTGGAGACGATGTAGTAGTATCGAAGACACCGGTATTAGGACAGATGATTGCGGCTTATGATAAGTATGCAGGCTCTATCTTGGGGGTACAAAAGGTTGCCAAAGAGAATGTAAGCAAATATGGCATTATTAAGGGAAAAGAACTTGCTCCTGATATCTATCAGGTAGAAGATATGGTAGAAAAGCCTAAGATCGAGGAGGCACCTTCTGATGTGGCGGTTCTTGGAAGATATATTATTACACCAGAGATCTTTGACTTATTAAAGACGCAAGAAGAAGGAGCAGGAGGGGAGATCCAGCTTACCGATGCTTTGAAAAGACTTGCAAAGCAGCAGCCAGTATATGCTTATAATTTTAAGGGACATCGTTATGATGTAGGAAGCAAGATTGGATTTTTACAAGCAAACATTGAATGTGCTTTACGCTCAGAGGAGCTAAAAGAAGGCATGGTAGAATATTTGCAACAATTGCATGACCATATGGATGAAATGCTTAAATATGACTAAAAAGAAAGGACATCTGAAATTTCAGATGTCCTTTGCATATAGAAAAATTATTTCTTACCATTGAACAGTTTGTCAACAAAACCTTGCTTCTTGGTTGGTGCTTCAAGAGTTCCTCGAAGTCCCTTAACATTTGTAAGGTATAGTCCACTAATGGTACCTTTTACTTCTTTTTTGATCGGAACCAAATCAAAGATATCTGGTTCGCAGATGAATGAAGAAATCTTTGGACCAATCTTGGCTTTGACAATTGGAATCTTGCGATTATGCATTCTCTTTGGTGCTTGGTCTAGAACAAATTGTGGAAAACCGGCATCTTTCAGCTTCATTTTCCTTTTGTCTATAATTAACATAGAGTAGGTCTGAGCTACCTTGTCAATCTCGACTTGTTGCTCATCACGCTTACGCTGGGCCTTCTTGCCTAATACTGTAAGGATGATGATAACTGCAACCAAAACAGCTATAACGATAATCAATGTAATAA
>CAVJBW010000106.1:0-5498 GCA_963647625.1 Lachnospiraceae bacterium | reverse complement strand
TGCCACAGGAGACCAGTGAACCTGATGGTCAAAAAAATCCTCCACTTTCAGATTCTTTTTGCTAGCTAAAGGATTTCTTACTCCATAATAAAGATAAGCATTCGCTTCCCCCACATACATAGATTCAATATCTTCTGTCCTATAAAGCTCCATTTCATGGGCCAATAGCACATCAATAGCTCCATCTTCTAGGTCTCTGGCAAAATCCGTATAAGGCTTTCCCACATAGCTAATATCCACCTGAGGGTGACGTTTGCGAAAAACATCTAGGACATGTAAGAAAAAATCCGGAATGCTGATATCCGAAATAAAGCCTAGGACCAAGTGCCCTTTTAGGCCTTGACTGATAGAATCAATCTCCCTTTTTCCCCGCTCTAATACTTGATGCATTTTTTCAAAGGTTTTTTTTAATATTTCTCCTTCCGGAGTCAGCTTTACATAGTTATTGCCTCGATTAAACAATACATATCCAAATTCTTCTTCTAAGAGGGCCATTTGTCTAGATACCGTCGGTTGAGATACAAACAAGTGCTCTGCAGCCACTGTAAAACTTTCCGTTCTTGCCACCTCAAGATAAATTTCAATTTGCTTAGTCGTCATAAAAATCCTTCACCTCGCATTTTCTTACTATTCATTATACAAATAATTGTGCATCTTGCCAACATATTTTAAATGATTATTTTTCTCCCTGCTTGCAAGTAGTTTCTCTTTTGGTTATACTAAATCAAAAAGGAAATCGGAAAGAAGGTATATTATGAGCGACAAATTAGTTTATATTCCAAATGCTGGCCAAACCTACCAGCCCATTCAAGACAATATCTATGTGGAGCTTATGCCATTTGAGCATCCTGCCAAGCCAGATCCACTTCTACCAGAAGTTCAGTTAACCCAGGAAGCCATTGACAAAGGCTATGAGCTTCCTTCCCAAAAGCAACACTTTTTGCCTGGCGTTACAAGTCAGATGATTGATTGGTTTTGGGCTAATATGGAAAAAGGCTATTACCTGTGGGCTCCTGGTTCACACAAAAAATTTACTTGGGTAAAATCTCCAGCTGAAGTTGGATTTGAAGATTCTGTACATATGATTGCAGAAACCGTAGGTAAGGGAATTCCAGTCTTCGGTGGAGAAGGCGTAGAGATTCACCGTTTGCATCTGACAGAATTTTTCCCTTTGACCACTTGTCTCAAACATGTTTTATGTGAAGGAGTCTTCAATGACTTAGGCGAATTCGTAGATTCCACCATTCATATGTGGGAGGATGTTCCTGGTGGCTGCGTTCATATCACAGCAACCGTATCCAATTCCAAATGTTCCATGCCACCAGCTTTTGTTCTAGATATGATCAAGGAAAATCCGGATTATCATCCAACACCAAACTGGGCAACGGATCATGAAGATTACGAAGCAAGCCAATGGCCTGTATTTCTTCCTACCCTTTACAAATTATGGGAGAATCATCCAGATCCATCTCAAAATGTACAATGCAATCTAGAATGCTACAAAGGTGAAGATGGTAAGTTCCACTATGTAAGTGACAATGGACCAGTCAAGATTGTTACAGAATCATAATATCATCTCAAAATAGGAAAAAAGCTAGGATTCATCTCATGATGAAATTCCTAGCTTTTTCTTTAATCAAACAGCATCCTTATCTCTTATTTGAAATATTCGACTCCCGATTCAAAGATTCCCATATCCTGTTTGCCATAGATATTCAATGCAACATTTTCTCCACGTCTTTCAGAGTGTGCCATCTTGCCTAGGATTCTTCCGTCTGGGGAAGTAATTCCTTCAATAGCAAGATAAGAACCATTGACATTCCACTCTTCATCCGTTGTTGGTCTTCCTAGAGCATCTACATAACGAGTTGCCACTTGACCATTTTCAAATAGTTTCTTTAATACATCTTGTGGTGCAACAAAGCGTCCCTCTCCATGAGAAGCCGGATTGACAAAGGTATGTCCTAAGGTTGCCTTTGCAAGCCATGGAGACTTATTCGAAACCACCTTGGTATAGACCATCTTGGAAATATGACGGCCTACGGTATTGTAGGTTAAGGTTGGAGAATTTTCATCCTGTGGGCGAATTTCTCCATATGGTACCAAGCCAAGTTTAATCAAAGCCTGGAATCCATTACAGATTCCTAATGCAAGACCATCCCTTTGATTGATCAGCTGCATCACAGCCTCTTTCATCTTTTCATTTCGAAAGGCTGTAGCGAAGAACTTAGCAGAGCCTTCTGGTTCATCACCTGCGGAAAATCCTCCTGGGAACATGAGAATCTGAGATTGATTAATTGCCTTAGTAAATTCATCTACAGAATCTTTGATATCACTAGCTGTTAGATTCTTAAATACTTTGACAATTACATCTGCCCCTGCATTTTCAAAGGCTCTTGCTGAATCATATTCACAGTTGGTTCCTGGGAATACCGGAATAAATACTCTTGGTTTGGCCACTTTATTTTTGCAGATATAGATGCTCTCAGCTTCAAAATTACTTGCTTCAAGCTGCTTTTTCACTTGAGATTCTCTAGTTGGATATACCTCTTCTAGTCTCGATGTCCATACATCAATTGCATCATCAAGCTCAATCACTTCTGCTTTAAACTGAATATTTCTTTCAAAGTTAGTATGAGCAATTAAGCTTACATACTCTTCTAATCCTGCTTCTTTTACCTGGGCATAAAGCTGCTCTAGCTTTCCTTTTGGCACTTCTGCTACCAAGTTACCAAAACCTGGCATAAAGGTCTTCCTTGCATCAAGCTCGGATTCAAAAGTAATACCAATCTTGTTACCAAAGGACATCTTGGCCAATGCCGCTGCGATTCCATAGGCATCCAAAGCATAAGCAGATACAATGGCTTTCTCTCTTACCAAAGAAGTAAAGAGCTGATATAACTTCTTTGCCTGTTCAAAATCAGGAAGGTCATACTCATCCTTCTTGATTTCAAAAAGAACAATATCAGAATCCATCTTTTTGAATTCTGGCGTAATGATCTCACTAGCCTTTGCCACATCCACGCTGAAGGATACTAAGGTTGGTGGAACATCAATTTCGTTGAAGCTTCCCGACATGGAATCCTTTCCACCGATAGAGGCAAGGCCTAGACCCATTTGTGCCTGGTAGGCACCTAGCAAGGCCGTAAATGGCTGACTCCAACGCTTTGGATCTTCTGTCATACGTTTGAAATATTCCTGGTAAGTGAAATGAATCTTTTCATGATCTCCACCTGCCGCAACAATTCTTGAAACAGATTCTAGCACCGCATAGATTGCTCCATGATATGGACTCCATGAGGATAATTTTGGCTCAAATCCATAAGCCATCATAGATACAGCATCTGTCTTTCCATTTTGTACCGGAATCTTAGCAACCATGCTCTGGGTTTCGGTCAGCTGGAATTTTCCACCATATGGCATCAGAACACTTCCTGCTCCAATAGAACCGTCAAATTGTTCTACAAGTCCCTTTTGTGAGCATACATTCAGATCTACCAAAGTATTCATCCATGCGCTGTAATATTCTTTATCTGCAAGAGATTCTTCTACTTCCTTAATAGCAATCTTATTTAAGAAATTGTCTTCCTGCTTTGGAATCTCCACTTCTACGCTAGTTTCTTGATGTGCTCCATTGGTATCAAGGAAGCTTCTCTTTAGATTAACAATTTCTTTGCCACGCCATAACAAGACAAGTCTTGGCTCTTGTGTTACTACCGCAACCTTGGTTGCTTCAAGATTTTCTTCTTTTGCATAGGCTAGGAATTGATCTACATCTTTAGGATCTACTACAACTGCCATACGCTCTTGAGACTCGGAAATAGCCAGTTCCGTTCCATCTAATCCAGCATATTTTTTTGGCACCTTGTCAAGGTCTATCAGCAGTCCATCTGCCAGTTCTCCAATGGCAACAGATACTCCACCTGCTCCAAAGTCATTACATTTCTTAATTAAAAAGCTTACTTCTTCTCTACGGAACAAACGCTGAATCTTACGCTCTGTCGGTGCATTTCCTTTTTGCACTTCTGCACCACAAGTATCGATAGACTCTGTGGTATGAGCCTTGGAAGATCCGGTTGCTCCACCACAACCATCTCGTCCTGTTCTTCCACCGAGAAGGATAATGATATCTCCTGGATCTGAGTTCAATCTTTGAACGGCTCTTCTTGGGGCTGCCCCCATAACCGCACCAATTTCCATTCTTTTTGCCACATAATCAGGATGATAGATTTCTTTTACATAACCTGTTGCAAGACCAATCTGATTACCATATGAACTATAGCCTCCTGCTGCTTCGGTGACAATCTTTCTTTGTGGAAGCTTTCCTTGTAAGGTATCTTCTACTGGGAGGGTAGGGTCTGCTGCTCCTGTGACTCTCATAGCCTGATATACATAGGTACGGCCTGAGAGTGGATCACGAATCGCTCCACCAAGACAGGTTGCTGCTCCACCAAAAGGTTCAATCTCGGTAGGGTGATTATGGGTTTCATTTTTAAAATTAACCAGCCATTCTTCTGTCTGACCATCCACATCAATTGGCACGACAATACTGCATGCATTGATTTCATCTGACTCTTCCTGGTCCGTAAGCTTTCCATCTGCCTTTAGCTGTTTCATCGCTAGCAAAGCGATATCCATCAGACATACAAACTTATCGTCTCTTCCTTGATACAATTTCTTGTGGGCATCTAAGTAATCCTGATAAGTGCCTTCAATCACTGGCTTATAGTATCCATCCTGGAAAGTAACTTTGGACAATTCTGTGGAAAATGTAGTATGACGACAATGGTCTGACCAATAAGTGTCTAATACACGAATCTCTGTCATAGAAGGATCTCTATGTTCTTCGTTTGCAAAATACTGATAAATATGCTTAAAGTCATTCAAGGTCATTGCAAGGGAAAGACTTTCATATAAGTCCTTTAGCTGACCTTCGTCCATGCTGGTAAATCCCTCAAAGATTTTTACATCCTCTGGCTCTTCATAATTCATAACCAGGGTATCTGGCTTTTCTTCTTGGGCACATCTAGAGTCTACTGGATTAATACAATGCTCTTTGATCGCTTCAAGCTGCTGAGGGCTGATCTCTCCCTTGATAATATAGGTCATTGCTGTATGAATCACTGGCTCTTCGTCTTGTGCTAATAGCTTTACGCATTGCTGGGCAGAATCTGCTCTTTGATCAAATTGACCTGGCAAATATTCTACGCTAAATACCTTACCGCCATTTGCATCAAAACTCTCTTCATATACATCATCTAAAGGTGGCTCAGAAAATACTGTAACTAAAGCCTTCTTGTAGGTTTCTTCCGAAACATTTTCTATATCATAGCGAACTAATACTCGCACTTTGGTCACTTCTTCAATTCCCAAATAGTTGCGAATCTCCGCCTTTAATTCTCTTGCTTTTACAGCAAAAGCTGTCTTTTTTTCCACATAGATACGTCTAACGTTACCCATTGTTAATCCTCCTTATTCGTCTTGTGACACACTACCTT
>CAVJBW010000105.1:0-5500 GCA_963647625.1 Lachnospiraceae bacterium | reverse complement strand
ATCATAGCATACTTCTTTCGGAATTTGAAAACATTCAGGCTTATATTTTGAACTAAAAGTAACTCCCTTCCATACCCTTTTGGAGTCACCGCACACACAATCCGCATTGTATTTTTTTGCCATATATAAATAGTAACTTTATTCCCCCTATTATATTTGACTTTTTTATCATTCATTCCTATATTGAATAGGAAGGGATTTTACAAAGGAGAGCGTTTATGTATCTGAGTATGGTGGTT
This sequence comes from Lachnospiraceae bacterium, assembly GCA_963647625.1. GTDB lineage: Bacteria > Bacillota > Clostridia > Lachnospirales > Lachnospiraceae > Eubacterium_C. The sequence goes on along the minus strand of CAVJBW010000105.1, from coordinate 5,261 downwards.
TTTGAAGAATGTCTTGCCAAGTATCATCCACGTATGACGGGACATTCTGATCTTGTAAAAGCAAAATTTATGGGGGTTCAAGAAGCCATGGAAGGTCAGGAATATCTGCCGGACCATCTGCTTTTAGAAGGCGTAGAATATTTTGTATCACATAACATTCCCGCCTCATGGGGCTGTCTGTGTATCGGCGAACCGCCAGAAGATCTGTTCAAAGACAATATCTGTCTGATTTTCCCGGATCATACAGACAAGACAAGCCTGTATCATGACATTCAAAAAATATTTTTCCTATACAATTCATGGGAAACAGATATCAGGAAAGCAATGCAACGCAATGCCACCTTGGAGGAGCTGTGCAATCTATGTGTTCCGATCTTTGAAAAGCCGATTTTTATTCATGATCGAAACAACGAGCTTCTTGCTATTGCAAATGAGATGGCCGAGCAATTCTCCTGGCAATATGATGAGACCTTTGATAAGTATTATCTGCCTCTAGAGATCTTGAACACCTTCAAGTCTTCCGAGGAATATCACAAGACATTACATACCTATGGGGCACATGTATTTTCGGCAAAAGCAACCGGGTATCGTACCTTATATGTAAATCTGAGAATTGAATGGGTCTATGTGGGCCGTGTCTGTCTAGACGAAATCGGGACCCCGATTCGAAAGAGGGATTATGAACTGTTGGAATTCTTTGCAGACAATATCGCCCTTGCCATGCAGCAAGGGATCCTACTAGTAAGTGATACCTCCAATGTGCTATCGATTCTGTTTAAAGGTATGATTGATGGAAAGAGCTATGCCCAAAACCAGCTAGCCAATCCCTTTGCTTATTACAACTGGCATATCGATGACACCTTTCAATGTATCACCATCTTCTGCCAAAAAACGGATAATGCCATCCATACCGCGACGAATCTGACCCACCGACTATCGAATATGTTTCCAAACAGCTGTGTCTTTCGCAATGAGTATCAGATCATCCTGGTCCTGAATCTGACCTTAGAGGAGACAGAGACGGAGCGTTTCTTTTCCTATATTAATGAGTTCTTGAGTCTTGGCAATCTGAAGGCTGGTGTCAGTATGCACGGACACGATTTTATGAATTTTAGATATTATTACCAGCAGACCTTGATTGCCCATGAGATTGGACTGAGTGAGGATCTGCAAGAGACGATCTATTATTTTGAAAATTATGCCTTCCACTACTTTTTTCGCCAAGCTTCCCAGGTCCTTTTGCCTGAGATGCTATGTGCACCGCAGCTGCTAAAGCTCATGGAGTATGATCGCAAGCATGATACCGAGTTTACCTATACCCTTCAGCGCTATCTGATCAATGAGCGAAATATCAAAATCACAGCATCGGAGCTACATATCCATCGAAGCACCATGAACTATCGAATCTCTAGGCTGCAAGAACTGCTAGATATGGACCTAGAAGATTCCGAGAACCGACTGTATCTGCTGAATTCCTTCTATATGATGGACTTCAAAAAATTATATCAAAGCTAATAATGGCGGGTGCTGCCTAGGACAGTCCCCGCCATAAATCATATTCATTTATAAGATAGCAGATACGAATCCGCCAAAAGATACACATAGACTAATTCTTGAATACTGCTGCCGCTGCATCTGCTGCAAGATCTGCATTCTCTGTAAAGATATCTGCTTTGATGCTGTCTGCAAATGCCTGGTTCACCGGAGCACCACCAATCATGATGGTTACTTTGTCGCGGATACCGGCTTCCTCTGCAGCTTTTACGACTTCGCCAAGCATAGGCATGGTAGTCGTCAAAAGTGCAGAACAGCAGATGATACTGCAGTCATTTTCAATGGCACATTTTACATAATCATGAGGGTCCACATCAACGCCAAGATCAATGATCTCAATGCCTTTTGCTTCCATCATCATGCGAACCAGATTCTTGCCAATATCATGCATATCTCCCTTTACTGTTCCAATACATGCCTTTCCAAGTGGTTGCACTACATCCTTGGAAAAAAGTGGCTGCAGCAATGCCGTTCCTGCCTTCATGGCACGTGCGGCAACTAACAATTCTGGTACAAATACTTCGTCATTTTTGAATTTATCACTGATGATACTCATACCGTCTAAAAGTCCGTCTTTTAGTATGGTTGCTGCATCTATGCCCTGGCTGATCGCCTGCCGGACCAGTCTGGTTACCTCTTTTTTATTTCCTCTTTGTAATGCATCTGAAATATCATTCAAAATAGACATAATACTTTCCTCTTCCTATATAGGTCATAGTATAGCCTATCTACAGGGAATAAGCAAAATAAATTCCCTTCTTGATGTCCCATGATTTGTACAAACAGCTAGGAACAGATTCCTTTATGCATCTTTGTAAATTGTTTTGCCACATTTCATGATCTCATCAATCATTACGTCGGTAGACCATCCGCCAAATGGAAGGAACATTGGGCAGTAGCAGTAGCCCTTGGCTGTTTCTTCAAATACTTCGCGTACACGCTTTCGCAGGTCTTCTTCTGTCAGGTTGCCGGTCAAGGCTTCTGTCTGATATTTCTGATAGTCTGGTGTGGTATGATATCCAAGATTCGAGCCGGTGATAGCTTTTAGCTTTGGAATATCATTGATTTCCATTCCCTGCCATGCGTCGATACCGAGTTCTACAAACTCTGGTACAATGGCTTCGATCTTTCCACAAGAATGCATATCAAATAGTACGCCAAGCTCATGGCAGCGATCTACTGCTTTTTTGATCTGTGGTTTGATCAAAGAACGCCATATATCTGGAGAGAAGAACAAGTTGTTCTGGGTACCCCAGTCATCATGGAACATTAGAACATCTGGTTTGTAATACTCAATGACTTTCTCCATGAGCTTGATCTTCCATTCCATATAGGTATCGAAGAATTCCTCAACCTCTTCTGGATCTGTCAACAAAGCACACAAGGCATTCTCAAATCCCATCAGCATATGAAGACGCTCAAATGGTCCATTAACGAACATAATCTCAAATACTTTGTTCTCGCGGTCAATCTCACTGATATGGTCAATCTCTTCTACCTTGGACCAATCCCATGCATCTAAATCTGGGAATTGTACCACTTCTCTCCAATCACAGATATCTTCCATGATAGGATCAGAGGTATGATCTGGTGCGATTGCATCTACGCTAGCTTCATATTTCCAAGGAACTCCAAACCAGTCTACTCCGCCATGCTCATGGGATGGACGCTCCTTGTAAGCCTCCGGATTGAATAATACAAAGATACCTTCGTCTGTTGGCAATTCATCTACTGGCTCATGGCGAAAGAAGGCCATTACTCTCTCTTTTGGTGTCATTTTTCTAGTTCTCCTTTTTTCTTCTATAATACAATAATTATGCCTAAATGTTTGAATTAATTCTCTTCATCCAATTCTTCACGGTTCTTTTTGCCCATCTGACTCCATACAGCGGACAGGATCATCAGTAGAACCATAACTCCAACAAAACATAACATCCAAATCTGTGTCGTTGTCATCACTCATATCCTCCCTTATTTGTCATCTAGGTCCACTAGTTCATCACTATCTCCAAACTTGTTAAGCTTGCCAATAGCAAAGCCGATACCGGTTATTGCAAATACCATTATAGCAGTATAAATAATAGTTGTTATACACATATGCATAATATTTTCCCTCCTTTATGCGCGTTTACCGACAAATAAACCTTTTTTGCCTGGTAATACAGCAGTTGAGATCACACCTACAATCAAGGCAACGATCAATGAGATATAATTTACATGGAAGTTTGCCCATCCAAGTGCATTCTGTAATCCGAAGGTTGACCAGATACATACCACAATCCATGTGATAACAAATGTGATTACGGAAGCTTTGGCGCTTCGTTTCCACCATAGTCCGATAACGCCCATGATAAACACTGGGATTCCAAAGGAGAAGCACCAGTTAACCATATCTACAACTGCCGGCTGGAAGTTACAGATTGCGATACTTACAACACCGATGATAACGATAATCACACGGGATAAGGTAGATTTTTGTTTTTCTGTTGCCTTTGGTTTGTACAACGTATACATATCATGTGAAATCAGAGTAGCAGGTGCCAATGCCATAACAGCAAAGGAGGAAAGGTCTACTCCTAAAAATCCTGCAGCTAGCAGTGCGATGACTGGCTTTGGAAGCAAGTCTAGCAACATGGCTGGTGTCATCATCATGGAGCCTGCGTTTCTATATGCTAGGATAGAGAAAGCTGCTACACCAATGAGAGCTGGGATGATACAGAACAAACCATTGATTGGTCCTGCATACCAAAGGGATTTCTTTACTTCACGATTGTTTTTCGCAGTTGCTACCGGCTGATATCCAGTCTGTGCCATGCCATGGAACATGGTAGCACCTAGTGCTGATGGAATTGCAAAGCCGATGATCAGAGATTTATTTCCGAAGATACTTGTCATCCAAGAGGTATCAGCGCTTGCTTCCATGGTAGATTCTACCTGTTCCCAACCTCCTGGGAGCTTAAAGCATAAGCAGACAAATACCACGATCAGTGCTGCGTACATCAAAATTGCATTTAACAGGTTCAGCCATGCGATTTCTTTCATACCTGCCAATAATACATAAAGCATTGCAAGAATACCACCGACAATGGCACTAATCATATAAGACCATCCGGTCAGGAAGGAAAGTGTGATGGCAATGGTCTCTACTTCTAGACAAACCATTGCGATACTTAGCGCTGCATTTACACAAGAAATCATGGTTCCTGGTACTTTACCAAATACTTTGTTTAGGAAATCACCAATGGTCTTGGCTCCGGTTCTGCGGATCCACGGACCTGTTACCTGAGTGATGACTACCATCATAATAACACAGGCGATACCAAACCATGCTGCAATAACACCCATAGATGCTGCATTCTGACAAGTTCCCCAGTTGTGCGCAGAACCAAGCAAGGTCAAGGCTAGCGTGATACCTACCAAAGAAGCAGGAAGGCCGCCTCCGGCAAATGCAAAGCTTCCACTTTCTGTTTCGCCTTTTTTCTTATTTTTGTATGCCATAAAGGCACCGATACCCACGATGGATACCACTTCATAAATCAGTACTGCTATCAGTACACCCCAATTCATAACCAATTCCTCCTTAAATCCTTATTGAAAAAACATTAATAATAATCGCAATACAATAAACCTATCTTATTAATAAAAAGCGATCAGTTATTGAAAAAAATGGTCCGGACTTTTTCCATATCTGTATCATAGTCCGTATG
>CAVJBW010000104.1:0-5524 GCA_963647625.1 Lachnospiraceae bacterium | reverse complement strand
TTGTATGACTTTACAATAAGAGAGAAGCAAAATGGGAGGTAATGCAGATGGAGATTTCATTGGCATTGATTCTAGATCTTCTAGGATATGAATATGAGACAGGTAGTGCGGATACATCTCTTCTGTTTGATGGCATAGAACTTCTAGGTGAAGAGCAACCGCTCAGAAGTTGTAAGACCTTATATGTGGGAGGCTTATCTAGCGCCTTATATGCGCAAAAGAAAGACCCATCCCTACATTTTCTTTGCGTTCGAGACCGCATGGTAGATGAAAGGGAAACCAAGGATGCCATGGCGCAAATCTGTGTTGTAAAAAGGAATTTATCCCTTCAGGAATTGTTTAATCAGACCCAACGGATATACTTAAGGGTGGTGAATTGGAAGATGCAGCTGCTTCGGTCCGTCTCAAGAAGGGAAGGGATACAGGTGCTGATGGACCTTAGTGAGCCAATGATTGGAAATCATATCGCTGTCATGGACTCTTCCTTTAAATTAATCGGGTATACCAGGCATGTAAAAACCGATGATCAGGTCTCTAATGAACTTATGCGCCATGGATTTCATTCTCAAGATACGATTGAAAGATTCCAACAACTCGGTCGTTATAGTCAGTTTGAAAAGGAAGATCGCATGATTGTCAGTGATGATTATGCCATGTCTGATTATGTGACTGTGAAAAGGATCTTTCATAAAAATAATACCTATACCATGTTGGCTGTAATGGTATGCTGCGAAAAATATTCCCAGGGGATTCTAGAACTTTTTGGTATCCTGGTAGATATGCTTGAAATCTATGTGGATTCTGGTATGTATGCAGAAGGCACTGGAAGACCTATGATCACCTTGATTCGAGATATTATGGAAGGAAAGCTAAAGACCTCAGAGGAAATATCACGAAGGGCTAGCTTGATCGGAATGAAGCTTCATGGAACCTTTCAGCTTATGACTGTGCGCTTTCTAGACGAAGCGAATATCCCATTTCGCCGAGTGGTCGCGGAACTATCGAATGCATTTCCCCTATATGATATTGTACTTTATCAGAAGCAGATTCTGCTATTTTATCAAGGGGAAATATCCAAACAGATACAAAAACAACTGCAAAATGTTTTGAAATTATATGAATTCCAATGCGGAGTGAGTAACCTTTTCTCTAGCTTGAGTCAGCTTCCCACAGCATATAAGCAGGCTGAGGCAGCGATTCGTATTGGAAGTGAACTGACCACAAGGAAAGAGGAAGGTCTAGATAAGAAGGAAAAAGAGCGGGGAAAGTTATATGCCTTCAAAGACTATGTCCTATATTATCAGATGCAACTGATCTTGCAGCATCAGGAAGGAATGATTACGAATAGCATGGCCCTTCAAAGTCTTAGAATCTTAAAAGAAAATGCCAGCAGCTATAGCGTGGATTATTTGAATATCCTGCAGACCTTCTTGCAATGTGAACGAAGGGCTACGCTAGCAAGCGCGCGGCTTTGCATGCACCGTAATACGGTGCTCTATCATATTGATAGAATCCAAGAGATGTTGGGCATTGATTTGGATGACTGCGATGTTCGGTTAGAATTGTTAATGGGATTTAAGATGTTAGAACTGCAGCCGTTAGAATAAAGATCGGGCGCTGAGAAGGAGGCTTTAACGTCTTCTATTTCTTGAGACGTCAGAATGGATGGAGTTTGAAAAGGACATCCAAGGCACACAAATGTGGCCTTGGATGTTTTATGATGAGCCAAGGAAAGAAAAAAAGTAATTTTCTCTTTTTATGCCTTGCAAAGAGAAGAAACATACAGTATAATTACCATTGTGAAAGACTATGTGCTTCATATAGTTTAGAAAGGAATGTGTGATATGGAGTCGAAAGCTGTAGATATGAGTCAGAAGTATCGCATTAGTTCCGGATTTGTATTAAGGCAGATTGCCGGTGAGTATATTATTGTTCCCATTGATGGACAGAGCGAGATTTCCAATGCGATCATGACACCGAATGATACAGCAGGTTTCTTGTGGAAGGAATTTTCTGAGCCTAGTAGTATGGAACAGGTCATAAGTAGAGTGGTGACAGAGTATGAAGGGTCAGAAGAGGAGATCAGAGAAGATGTCATAGGATTTGTGGAACAGTCAGTGAATTTAGGAATTTTAGTGGAGGTAGATTAAATGAAAAAACAATGGACAAGACCAGAAGTAATGGTTGAGAATTTTGTACCGAATGAATATGTAGCAGCTTGCTATGATTATAATGTAGAGTTATCTTGTGCAATTCCTGGTACAGCTTATAATAAGGTTGATGATTATGGTACTAAATGGAATACTATAAATAGAAATGGTGCAGATGGAAAGTTACATGGCTTGTGTGCAAATATGTCTACCACAATGAAGGTATCCGGAAGTGCAGGATATGAGACAGTAAATGGAGTTGCACAGAAGGATCGCCCAATTACTAATATTGTTATTGGACAGGCTTGTAAAGATTGGAAGAATGATACCTATAGCTCTAATGCAGGAACGAATTCTAGCATGAATGATGGTTATTATCATGCAACTTGGAAGAGTTATGATGGAGCGAACATGACTGGAGCTTACTCTCATTATGGTGTTGCTCATGTTACTTCTGCTATTCAGATTGAAGGAAGACCAAACCATTCATAAGATATTTGATTTTATGGGCCGACGAGATGTCGGCCTTTTTTCTATAATAGAAAGCTAATATTCTATTATAGAGATGCTTCTATACCAAGGAAGGGACAATGGCAATGAACATTACTATGGAAAAGATTTTAATAGAAAAGGCGAGGCAGAATCAGACACCCATCAATGCTTCCTTTGAATTGTTACCTCTATGCAATATGGATTGCAAGATGTGTTTTGTTCGCTTGTCTCATCAGGAGCAAGAAGCAATAGGTCCTTTGCGCTTAGCCGAGGAATGGCTAGAGCTTGCAAGACAAATGGCGCAAGAAGGGACTTTGTTTTTGATGCTTACCGGAGGAGAGCCTTTACTTTATCCGGAATTTCGAAAGTTATATGTGGGCCTTAAACAGATGGGATTTGTCCTTACCATCAATACCAATGGAACCTTGATTGATGAGGGCTGGGGAGATTTCTTTGCAAAATATCCACCGAGACGAGTCAATATTACCCTATATGGTGCTAGTGAGGAGACTTATGATAAGCTATGTCACTATAAAGGTGGCTATGAAAAGACGATTAGAGGTGTGCGCCTCTTGAAAGAAAGAGGCATTGATGTCAAGCTCAATGGAAGCCTTGTTGCGGCCAATCACTCAGAGTTTGAGCAAATGCTGCAAATAGCCAAGGAGCTTGACTGCCCCATCAATGTAGATACCTATATGTATCCGGCTACGAGAGAAAGAAGCAGCTCCTATTGTAAGAAGGCGAGATTAGAGCCTAAGGATGCCGCGATCATGCTACTGAAAAATCTAAAGAATACCATGCCTTTAAGGGAATTTCAGGAAGAAGTAGACAATTCCATTCGTGCAGTAGAAGAAGCAGATAAGGAGCCGATCCGCCAAGGGATGAGATGCCAGGCGGGAAAGACTTCCCTGGCAATTAATTGGCAAGGATATATGAGGCCCTGTGTGATGCTAAGTGAGCCATCGATAGATGTATTTAAAGTGGGATTTAAGAAGGCGTGGCAGATGCTGATGGAAGAGACCAATCAGATCCAGCTATGTCCTTACTGCCCGGAGTGCAGGTATAGAAGGATCTGTAGTATCTGCCCGGCTAGCTGCTTGCATGAATCCGGAAGCTATGACAAGGTGCCGGAGTATGTATGTGAATATACCAAGGAAACCTACAAGTGTATGAAAGAAGAATGGGAGAAGATGCATGGATAAAAGATTTCAGATTGGTGAATTTTCCTTTCGCCTTGTGGTACAGGGAGAAGTTCCTATACCAGAGCATTTCCTGTTATTTGAAGGAAAGAAGGAGATGCCTTATACCTATACCTACTATATAAACGTAGTAGATCAGTTAGAGCCACCGAAGGGAGAAGTTATAGCCAACAGGGGAGATCTGCTTGTCTATAAGATGCCTTATGGAGAAGGAAGACTGATAGGAGCAAAGTATAGTGGCAGATTCTATGCTACCTATGAAGAAATATCTCCACAAGAAGCGAGCATTCATCTAGATCAAAATGAGCTCTCAGACCTTAATTTTGATGTGGTATTTACCTCCCTTTTTGCCCTAGAAAGAAGACTTTATGACTATGACAGCATGGTACTTCACTGCGCATATAGTCAGGTAAAGGACCAGGCGATTTTGTTTTCTGCTCCATCGCAGGTAGGCAAAAGCACCCAGGCCGGCTTGTGGGAGACCTATAAAAATGCCCAGACCATCAATGGAGACAGGGGCCTTTTAAAACCCATGGAAGATGGCTGGATGGTGCAAGGCTGGCCCGTGTGTGGAAGCTCCGAAATCTGCCATAATGAGCAGATGCCTATTCGTGCCATTGTCATGCTTTATCAAGACAAAACAAATCAAGTAAGACGACTAAAGCCCATAGAAGCATTTCGAAAGATTTATGGACAGATTACTGTCAATGGCTGGAATGCCAATCAAGGCCAAAAGGCCATTGAATTAACAGAACAGCTAGTCAGCCAGGTGCCTATTTTTGAACTTGGATGTACTATTTCTAAGGAAGCTGTGTTAGTATTAGAGCAAGCATTAGATGCTTTAGACTAATATTATCAAAAGGAGTGTATTGTTATGAAAAAAAAGTTTTGTAAATGGGTGGTATTAACCACGCTGCTTGGCTCACTTGTGTTGCCAGTTCATGCTAGTGCAGCAACGATGTATTCTTATTCCAACCTAAAGGATAGTAAGACCATCACCAGTGTGACAAAGCAGATGAAGAAATCCGGCCTAAAGAGTCAGGATATCAGCTTGTTCAAAAAGAATGTAAAGTATTACAACAAGAGCATTAAGAATCAATCCTTAGTCAAGAAGGGCTTTAAGAAGGTAAAGAACATGCCGACCTATTCGGATGCTCTCGTTTCGACCTGGGAAAAGTCCAATCCCACCTTCCTAGGATATAATTGCCGTATTACCGCCTATACCTTGATGAAAGGCAATATTACATCAAAGGATAAGCATCCTAGGGATTTGGACTTTTTGGTTATGGATGAAAGTGCCTTGAAAAGTGCACCAAGTAAGCAATTGACCAAAAAGGAACGTAAGGAATTTGAAGCCTTATATGCCAGCGTGCCTACAGATGCTTCTTCTAGCCAAAGTGTCCAATATAAGACCTTTAAGAAGGCTTGGAAAAAGGCAGGGATTACATTTTCGAAAAAGACCAAGGCTACCTTGATTTCGGTAGTATTACATGATGTATTTTCAGAAACGCAAGGGGAATTATATGTGGGCCATACGGGAGTCTTGGTTCCAAATGGAAAGTCCGGCTACTTATTTGTAGAGAAGGTATCCTTCCAAGAACCCTACCAGGTCATTCGTTTTAAGAATAAAAAGGAACTAAAAAAATATTTGCAAAATCGTTACAAGGACTATGTATTAGGCGG
>CAVJBW010000103.1:0-5570 GCA_963647625.1 Lachnospiraceae bacterium | reverse complement strand
TCCAATTGATGCCCTAAGATATATAGGATGATGATTGCTTTTAAGCATAATAGAAGGAAGTCTTCCCATAATAGGAAGACTTCCTTTCTTACACCTGCATCTGAATATAGCTTCCCAAAACAGGATCTTTCTTTACAAGAATCTGCTTATCAATCCTTGTTTTTAGATCCGATACATGGGAAATGATTCCAACAAGCTTGTTTCCTTCGGTCAGACTCACCAATGCCTTCATGGCGGCTGGCAAGGTCTTGTCCGTATCGAGAGACCCGAAGCCCTCGTCCACAAACATGGTATCAATCTGAATGCCTCCAGCGCTAGCGGTTACCTCATCGGACAGTCCTAAGGCCAAAGACAAGGATGCCATAAACTGTTCTCCTCCAGATAAGGACTTCACACTTCGAAGGCTGCCATTGTAATAGTCTTTGACGAGCAACTCAAGACCGCTTTGTCTAGAGAAATTGGCACTATCGGTTTCTCTTTTCAGTTCATATTGACCTTCTGACATCTGAAAGAGACGGGTATTGGCCCTTTGTATGATTCGCTCAAAATAAGTTGTTTGAATATAGGTCTCTAGCATGATTTTGGCCTTGCCCTTCAAATTGCCCGTTGTGGTGTCTGCCAATGTGGCAATCCAGCTAGCTTCTTGTTCTAACTCCTTTAGCTGATTTGCCTTTTTCTCAATGGAAAACTTGGCCTTTTCATTGGCATCTAGGCGGCTTGCGATGCGCTGCATCTTGTCCTGATGGTGTTGGCGTTCTTCTTTTAAGGCGGCGATGGCTGCTTTTAACTCTTCTACTTCTACGTTAGAAGCAGATTGTAAAGTCTTTTCTAAGCTTTCTTTTTTCCCCTTCATAGTATCTACTTGCTTGGAAATGCTTTGAAGTGATTCTTCTGCCTTTTCATAGGCTTTTTGAATCTGCTCTACCTGATGGGCCAGTTTATTTTGATAATCCTGCATTGCCTTTTTGGTATCAAATTGCAAGCCCTTCCTTAGTTCTGCTTTTTGGCTTTCCCATTCTGTCAGTTTGGTCTTTGTCTGGGTAACAACTTTCTTATCTTCTTCTAATTGCTTAGATAGGGCCTCTAATTCTTCTTCTTTTTTTGGAATAAGAAGGATGAGCTGCTGCCGTCTCTTTTGTCTTGCTTGTCCTAGACTATACTCCTGATGCAAGGCCTTGATTTTCTCTTGCAACAGGCTTTCTTTTGGGGCTAGTTGGTCGAATGCCATGATTTGTTCTGCTTTAAAAAGCTTTCGGCTAAGGTCCTTTACCTGACCTTCTAGTTCCCTAGCCTTGGCCTTTGCTTCTCCTGAGGCTTGGCTTTGTAACCTTAATTTTTCATTGGCCTGCTGCGCCTGATCTTTTGCTTGTTCAAGCTCAGCTTCACTTGGCACATGGGCACTTAGGGAAGCTTTCTGAGGATGAAGCACGGAGCCACACACTGGGCAAGGTTGTCCTTCTTTTAGCTTTTCTGCGAGAATTCCCGCCTGTCCATCTAAAAAGGCAAGATATTGCCCTGTATATTCCTGCTGCAGTCTATTATATTCTTCCTTACAGCTTTGGTAGCGCTTTTGAGCTTTTTCATCTTGACTTAAGGCAATTTGCAGCTTCTCTAGCTGGACCTTATAGCCTGCTAGCTGCTCTTTTTCTTCTTTTGTTTTTTCTAGATTATGTTCTAGGCGAAGCAGGCTTTCTTGGGTATCTGCAAGGCTATTTTCTTCTTCTTTTAGTTCAGAAAGTTCCCTTCCTTTCTTTTGGCTTTCAAGCTCTTTTTCCTGAATGCACTTCTCCTTTTGCTTATAGGCATCCTGGGCAGCACAAAGTTTATCTTGTAGCTGTTCTAGCTTGTCATATTCTGGAAGCTGTAGGGTCAAATAAGCAAGCTCTTTTTTTAACTTTTCTGCTGTTACAAGTTCTTCTTTGGCTGTTTCAAAGGCTTTCCTTACTTCTTGGTCTTCTTGCTCTTTCTGGATCAAGCCTTCCTTCACCTGCTTTAATTCCGCCTTGGCCAGCTGAATCTGCTGGGCCTTTCCTAGGGAGGTGTTTTTCTGGTCTAGGGACTTATTGAACTCTTCTAACCTTACTTCTAGCTCTTTTAATTTTTCTTCATCTTGCTTTAGAATCTGGTCTATAACTTCTAAGACTTCTTCCGTAAGCATTTCCCCTTTTTTTGCCTTGCTTGCTTCCATCTCTAAAGTGCTATCTAAAGGTGCTTCAATTCCTGAGATATACTGAGATACGCTATTTCTTGCCTTCTCACACGCATCCTTGCTTTCGCTTTTTTTCGCTTTTAGAAGATTTTGAAGATGGTCATACTTTTGCGTATGAAATAATTCTCGAAAGATCTTGTGACGCTGGGCCGTATCTGCTAGTAGCAGCTTCATAAAATCTCCCTGAGCTAGCATGGCAATCTGGGAAAATTGCTCCTTATCTATCCTCAAGATTTCCTTTACCTTGTTGGTTACTTCACTATATCCTGTAATAAGTTCTCCATTTGGAAGTTCCAGTTGAGCGTCTGCCTTTTGCTTGGTCAGCCCCTCTCCTTTTTGCTTTTTTCTCATATATTCTGGATTGCGGCAAATCCTATATTCCTTCTTTTGATGAAGGAAGCTCAGCATCACCTGAGTCGGTGTCTCTGTCTTGGCATATTGGGAACGCAGCATGGATGCAGCCCTGTTTTTGCCGCTTGCTTCCCCAAACAAGGCAAAGCAAATGCCGTCAAAGATGGTGGTTTTTCCTGCACCGGTATCTCCGGTAATAAGATATAAACCCTTTTCTCCAAGCTGACTCATGTCTATTTCCACTTCCCCTGGATAAGGACCAAATGCTGTCATTTTCAAATACAAAGGTCTCACGCCATCTCTCCTTTCTTCACCTGCTCAATCAGTTCCATAGCCAGTTCTTTTTGCTGACTCGTCATCGGCATATTATTTTGCAATTCGAAAAATTCTTCTAATAACTGAATCTCCGTTTTATTTTCCACATCTACAAGTTCAGACATCACCTTACTGTCTCTGGTTCTTTGATTGTCATAAGAAAGCTTCATAATGTTGGGATAGATAATGCGAAGCTTGGCCATGGCATCGATCACTTCCTCTTCGTCAGTCAAAATAATTTCGATATAATCCTCCTGATTGCTTCCTTCATAATTTTCCTTGGTTACAATCTCTTCAAATCGACCTTTGATGATTCTTAAGTCGCGCTTGGGCACAAGTGGAATCGTATCTACCAAAATCTCTTTTCCCTTTACCTCTACTACAGTCACGGACTTGTGATGATTGGCCTCAGAAAAAGAATATTTCAAAGGAGTTCCGCTATAGCGCATGGTGGGCCGCCCCACTTGCTGAGGTCTGTGGATATGTCCAAGTGCTACATAATCAAAACAATCAAAGACTTCTCCATCTACATTATCAAGGCCTCCCACACTCGCTTCTTCCGAATCCGACCGGCTCGCTCCTGTTACAAATTGATGGGCCAAGAGAATATTGCACTCCTTCGGATCCACCTGCATATGTTCAATCACAACCTTGCAAGCAGTTGTATAATCTAGGATCTCCTCTGCCTGCTCTTTAAAAATATGCTTCACATCCATCGGCTTGATAAAAGGCATAAGATAGAGATTGACCCTGCCCTCCTCTTGGGAAAAAGTATATTTTTCAATCTTGCCATCATACTTTGGTCCAATATAGATGCCTGCTTCGTGAATCAAATCATGGGCAAAGGACAGCTTGGTGGCCGAATCATGATTGCCACTGATGACAAAGACTTTCACTCCTCTCCTTGACAAAGTAGTTAAAAACCAATCGAATAGCCTTACTGCTTCTTCACTAGGGTTGGGCTTATCATAGACATCCCCCGCAATCAATATGGCATCTGGCTCTTCCTTCTCGATAATTTGCAAAATCTGCCTTAGGATATATTCTTGGTCTTCTAACATGGAAAATTCATTCACCCTTTTTCCAATGTGTAAATCTGCCAAATGAATCAGTTTCATCTCAATCTCCTCTCTTCTAGTAATTTTGAAACACTTCTTCTACCAATGCCATATATTCCTCGTAGGCTTCTACTCCCTGAAATTCCTCTAGAGCCTTCCCTACTAAGCGATAATACCAAGCCTGCTTGGCAGGATCTTGCTGATGAAAGACCTGCCACATATCATCCCCTTTTTCGCGGTGGGTAAGCTGGGACTGGCGAATATTGGACAGTTTATCTGCTAAGGCAATGATTTTCTCTTCCCTAGAAGCTTTCATTAGATGGTCTATCGTCCTTTGCTTTCTCATCATCCAAGAATCCTTTGGACTTAAGTGGGGCATCTTATCTTCACTTTCCGCCTGCACAAGACTTGCTACCCTCTTTCCGAAGTTTTGGCAAATATCTTCGAGGGTAAATGAGGTATCTTCTACCACATCATGTAGAATTGCTGCAATAATCACATCTTCATCCCTTGTTAATGAGCTGGCAATCAATCCTGCTTCTATGGGATGGGTCACATAAGGAATCTGAGTTCCCTTTCTATAATCTCCTTCATGGGCAATAATTGCAAATGTCGTAGCCCTAGCCAATCTCTTTGTATTCATCCATCATCCCTCCTCAAGCACACTAGTTTTTGCTTCTAATTTATTATACCCTATTTCACCTTTTTGCTCCTATCTTTCGTTTCCTATTTTCTTATGTTATGATGAAAACAAAAAAGAAAGGGCTCGATTATATGATGGAATTTAGAATATTAACAGGAGAAGATTTCGATGAAACATACCTGTCCAAGGTCTTAGAAATTGATGAAATGGTCTATGCCGAAGCCGGTTATGTAGGAGAACTAAAAAATATTATTGCCCGCTATCAGGCTGAGCCGCGCCAGTTTGTATGCCTTGAAGAGGTAGATACAAATCGCCTTGCTGGCTATATCAATTTCCTTCCTTGCTCTGTGAATCTCTACGAGGACATTCGCTACCAAAGCCAACATATTAGAGATGATGATATTACTCCAGAGGAATTAGTGCCTTTGCATAAAGGAGACCAACATATTTATCTTGCCTCCATTGCCCTTCATCCTGATTATAAGGACACCGGTGCAATCAAAGAGCTGACCAATCACTGGATTGACTACTTAAACCAGCTCTTAGAGCAAGGTTATGCCATCAAAAGTCTTACTGCTACTGCAGTATCGCCAGATGGACGCAGGGCTTTACATCGTATGCAATTTGAAGAAGAGAGGATTCTAAAGGAAGATGGGAATATCCTATATGTCTGTGAAGGAGATCATCTTCACAAATTATTGAATAAAGAATTGCGTTTACATGATTAAGGTCTTATAGGAATGAAGTTTTCTATACAAAAAAACACCCGGTCGATTATTTCTTCCCTCGACCGGGTGTTAATAAATTTCCTGTAATTTCATTGTCTACACCTATGCCTTTCATTGATTATGAGTTAAAAATCATTCGTTCTTTGGACTGTACCTCCTATTCCAAATACATCATCTCTAAGCTTCTCATCTCATCTATGATAAACTCTGTTCTAAGAGATTTGAAAAAAAATGATTTCATCTAACTATCCCATGGGACCGTACCT
>CAVJBW010000102.1:0-5635 GCA_963647625.1 Lachnospiraceae bacterium | reverse complement strand
CTTTTATTATGAACATTGCGTATTGTTTTCCCTTTTGTTTTTGGATTCCCTCGCTTTTGGTTTGAAGAAGCCTTTGGTCTATTGGCTTTTTCTTGATTTGACTTATAGGGACGAATCAAGCATTTCTTATCAAATCCAATCAAGTCTGTTCGGTGTCCCTTGATCAGTGCTTCTTTTACCAAATCATAGTTCTTAGGATCACGATATTGAATCAAAGCCCTCTGCATGGCCTTTTCTTTTTCCGATTTTGGAACATAGACTTTCTTGTTGGTCCTAGGATCCACTCCCGTAAAATACATTACCGTTGAAAGGGTCGAAGGAGTCGGATAAAAATCTTGCACCTGCTCTGGCATATAGCCTAAATCTCTAATATATTCAGCTAGCTTAATGGCTTCTTTCAAATCAGAGCCTGGATGAGAAGACATGAGATAAGGCACCAAATACTGCTTCTTATTCAGCTTTCTATTCATCTGCTGATAGGCCTTTACAAAGGTATCATAGACTTCTCTAGAAGGTTTTCCCATATAAGATAAGACTTGATCTGAAATATGCTCTGGTGCTACTTTAAGCTGTCCACTGACATGATAGCTACATAGCTCTTTTAAAAATTCTTGGGACTTATCATATAATAGATAATCAAAGCGAATTCCCGAACGGATAAAGACTTTTTTTACTCCTTTTAGAGATCTTAACTTTCTAAGCAAAGAGAGATATCTGCTATGATCAACCTGTAGATTCGGGCATTTTTGCGGAAAGAGACATTGACGATTCAGGCAGACTCCTTTGGTCTTTTGTTTTTCACAAGCCGGAATATCAAAATTGGCAGTAGGTCCCCCTACATCATGAATATATCCCTTGAAGTCTTGATCTTGTATCATCAGCTTAGCCTCTTCTACTACTGATTCTTCACTTCTCGTTTGAATCATTCGGCCTTGATGAAAAGTTAAGGCACAAAAGTTACATCCTCCGAAGCATCCGCGATTATTGATTAATGAAAATTTAACTTCTGAGATGGCCGGAACTCCACCTTTTTCTTCATAATCCGGATGATAAGCCCTAGCATATGGCAAAGCATAAACAAAGTCCATCTCTTCTTGACTCAAAGGCATAGATGGCGGATTTTGAACGACATATACCTGGTGAGGATAGGCTTCTACTAATTGCTTGGCGGTAAAAGGATCTGTATTTTGATATTGCAGATAAAAGCTTTTTCCATAGAGAAGCTTATCTTTTTGCATCTCTTCAAAGGATGGCAAAAGAACCTTATCTGGCATCAGTTGGTCAACCTGCCTTGTTTTAAAAACGGTACCTGGGATATAGGTGATTTGATCTACTGGAATCTTGGCCTCTAATGCCTGCGCAATCTCTACGATGGATTTTTCACCCATTCCATAAGAAATAATATCCGCTCCTGAATCTAGCAGGATAGACCTTTTTAGCTTATTTGACCAATAGTCATAGTGACCTAATCGGCGTAAAGAAGCTTCGATTCCTCCTATGATAATCGGTGTATTTTTGTAACTTCTTCGTATCAAGTTGCCATAAACTACTACAGCATAGTCCGGTCTTTTCCCAAATTCACCACCTGGAGTATAGGCATCTTGATGGCGTCGTTTCTTGGACACAGTATAATGATTCACCATGGAATCCATATTGCCACCACAGATCAAAAAGCCAAGTTTTGGTTCTCCAAAAGTACGTATACTTGCATCGTCTTTCCAATCCGGCTGAGAAATAATGCCAATGGTATATCCCTTACTTTCAAGCAGTCTTGAAATAATAGCAGGGCCGAACGAAGGATGGTCCACATAGGCATCCCCCAAAACATAGACAAAGTCTACACGATCACAGCCCTTATTTTTCAAATCTTCCATTGTGACTGGCAAAAAAGCATTCCTGTCCATTCTTACTCCTTTAGTAAATCCCAATAATTTTCAATATAATAATCTGCCACTTTCTTTTTTTCTTCCCACTGATGAAGGGTAAAGGTATCATTCACCGCGCAGGTCTTCGCTCCTGCATTCTTTCCAGCCCAAATACCATTTACCATATCTTCAAAGACCAGGCAATCTGTGGGGTCTACCTGAATTTCCTTTGCAGCTTGTAGATAAACATCTGGGGCGGGCTTGCCATTTGTGATTTCATCAGCAGTCACATAAGCGTCAAAGAATTGATCTAGATCATACTTACCTCTCAGCACGTCCACGAGTTCTCTTGAGTTGCTCGTACCCATAGCAATCTTTATATTTTGAGATTTTAGATATTGCAAAAATTCCAAAGCGCCTTCTTTAAAAAAGACATCGTTTTGATATTGGTCTCTTGCCATATCATTCCAGATTCTTTGGAGGGCTTCTACTGACTCAGATAGGGAAAAAGTTTCTATAAAATAATGTGCGGTCTCTACAAAGCTCATTCCTTCTATATCATGTGCCAGACTATCGGGATGGGGAATATTTCTTTCTTTTAAGAAATCCTCATCAATGCGATCCCACACCCACATGGAATCAAATAAAGTTCCATCTAAATCAAATAGTACCCCTTTTATATTGTTCAACATAACTTAACTCTTCCTTTGTAAATCTTCTATATTCTCCCGGTTTCAAGCCATCTTCTAGTTCATACCGTCCCATTTTCAATCGCTTTAGGTAGATTACTTCTTTTCCACAAGCTTTTACCATCCGTTTGACTTGATGAAATTTTCCTTCCCGAATAGTAATCATGACCTTTGAAGTCTCTTGCGCTTCTAGAATCTCAAGCTGTGCGCTTTGACACAATTTGTCTTCTCCGATATCAATTCCCTTTTGAAAAGCTTGTACATCTTCTTGGTCCATGTGGCCATCTACCAAGGCATAATAAACCTTCTCCACATGTTTTTTGGGGCTAAGCAAACTATGGGAGAATTCTCCATCATTGGTAATAATTAATAAGCCTTCTGTATCAAGGTCTAATCGTCCCACAAAAGATAGGTTCTTGCCCGGCGCCCCCTTCATATAGTCCATAACAGTTGTATGTAAGGAATCTTTATGCGCACTAACACATCCAGCCGGCTTATGAAATAGGTAATACTCATACTGCTGATATTCGATTACTTGGCCTAGGGCAATCACCTGACTTACTCTAGGTTCTACCTTTTGCCCAGGATCTTTAACCACTTGACCATCAATAAGTACTTTTCCCTTTTGAATTAATTTTTTAACTTCGCTGCGTGTACCTACTTCCATGGCAGAAAGATATTTATCAATGCGAATCATTTGCTTATCCTCTAGTTTCTATTCCATACATCAAATCATACTCTAAGAGGCATCCTATTACATAATAAAAGCACCATGCAAGTCCATGATGCCTTATCTGTTATTTCAGGTTCCTCTTCTTATTTATCTAATTCTTGTGCAACCTGAGGTGAAATGATTTCCTCTACTGGAGCTTCTACCGTGTCCTCTATCACAGGCTCCTTTGCCTCTTCTTCTATCACTTCTTCCTCTTGTGGACGCAGTTCAGCACGATTACTTGCAACCTTATCTAAGGTCTCTTGAAGAGAATTCATTAATTCTTCAAAATGTCTTCTTGAAGTAGTAATCGTATGTGCTAGAAGGTCTTCGATTGAAGCTAAAATACTATCTGTATATTCGACTGCCGCATAGCGCATCTCATTGGCATCATTGGTAGCAGAATCAAGAATCTCCTGGGCATTATTGGTTGCTTGAAGAATGACTTCATTGGCACTGGCATAAGCTCTTTGCATAATCTCATGCTCACTAATCAGCTCTGTCGTCTGAAGCTGAGCCTGGTTGATGATTGCATCCGCCTTTTCCTGTGCTGCAGCTAGAATTGCCTCCTGATTGTTGATGATCTTTTGGTATCTCTTGATTTCTTCCGGAGTCTTGGTCTTCAACTCATAGAGCAATTCTTCTATTTCTTCTTTGTTCACTATGATATTAGACTGAGAAAAAGGCTGAGCCTTACAATTTTCAATAAGTTCTTCAATTTCTTCAATAATCTGTTCCATACGTGCCATAACTACTTCTCTCCTTGTCTATTATATCTGTCATAAATGGCCTGAGCTACTGCATCTGGTACAAACTTTGAGATATCAGAACCATAGGATGCAAATTCTTTCACAACCGTGGAACTTAAATATGCATATTCCAATGATGTTGTCAAAAAAATCGTATCAATCTCTTTATTTACAACTCGATTGGTCTGTGCAATCTGCAACTCATATTCAAAATCAGTCACAGCTCGAAGGCCTCTTATTAATACATTGGCGTCTATCTTTTTTGCATAATCTACTAATAATCCATCAAAAGTCTCTACGGATACGTTCGGTATATTTTGTACCTGTTCTTTAATCATACTAACACGATTATCTATAGAAAACAATGGATTTTTAGCGCTGTTTGTCAGCACAGCAACCACTAGTTCATCCACGATTTTAGAAGCTCTTTGAATAATATCTAAATGTCCATAAGTAATTGGATCAAAGCTTCCTGCATATATTCCCCTAGTCATAATTCCTTCTCTACTCTCTTTCTTCGAGATATACATGTTTGTTTGTTTTATATAATTTTTCTTTTAAAATATGAAATCCCTCTTCATTTGCAAAAGAAAAATCGGTATCTAAATCGGCTTCTATAATCAGATAACCCTCTTCCTTCAAAAGGCCATTTGCCTTAACAGCATGTAAAATCTGTCTTTCTAGCCCTAGATGATAAGGTGGGTCAGCAAAAATAATATCAAAAGATTTTTTATTTGCAAGCTCTCCCATGGCTACAAACACATCTTTTTTGATACAAGAAGTCACATCCCCTAAGTGGGTAAATTGAATATTTTCTTCTATGACTTCACAAGCCTTTCGATTGTTCTCCACTAAAATAACTTCTTTTGCTCCCCTAGAAGCAGCCTCTAGGCCAATATTGCCACTTCCCGAAAACAAGTCAAGAAAGGTAGCATCTGCAACATCATAAGAGATCATATTAAATAAGGTCTCTTTAATGCGGTCTGTAGTAGGCCTTGTATCCTTTCCACTAGGTGCTTTCAGGGGCAATCTTCTTGCTCTTCCTGCTATAATACGCATTTTACTTTCCTTTTTCTTCCATGATTAGTTCTGTCAATAGGCGAATCGAGCGTGCCACGGTCTGCATGCGAACCTGCTTTCGATCTCCCTGGAAGTGTTCCTTCGAAATACGATAATTAGATAAATTTCCAACGCCGATATAAACAAGTCCTACTGGCTTGTCCTCGCTTGCACCACCAGGTCCTGCAATTCCTGTTACTGCAATTCCATAGTCACTGCCAGTCCTTTGCAATAGCCCCAAAAGCATTTCCTTGCAGGTCTGTTCACTCACTGCGCCATATTGTTCTAAGGTTTCGTGGGAAACCTTTAGATTCTTCTCTTTGATTTCATTAGAATAAGTCACATAACCTTCATGAAAATATGCGGAGCTTCCCGCTATCGAGGTTAATTCCCCTGCTATCAAACCGCCTGTGCAAGACTCTGCGGTAGAAACCGTCGCATTTTCCTCTAACAAAAGCTTGGCTAGTTGTGAAACCATCTATTTTTGCTCCTTTAATACATCCTTATTCTTTGCTAGATAATCAATCAAAGAAACAATTGTCAAAATCACCGTAATTGCAA
>CAVJBW010000101.1:0-5695 GCA_963647625.1 Lachnospiraceae bacterium | reverse complement strand
GGCCAATTCATAGGCGAACTCTTAATCAGCCTTTATAGCGCCTTGGTATTTTGGCTGATCTATTCTATCTTACTTTTTGTGCAGAATTATACTCTCATCTTTCCGCAAAATCGGCTCATGAAAGGGATCTTAATCCTGTATGGAGTATGTGATTCTATATTTTTGATCTTCAATTCTGTTCATCATGCTTACTTTCAAGTAGAGCAGACCTTTTTCAGCGGAATGGACCTTTATAGCATCAGCAGCATCCACTGGGCACTCTTTCTCCATCTGACAATCTGTTTTATCATGGGATTCTTTATTATCTTCCCCCTTGGAGAAAAGGCTCTCGTTCACCGCAATGCATTTAGTCTACGCAAATATCTGGTTTTGTTTATCCTAGTTACTTCTACCCTATGCATGGCTTTTATCACCACGAGCATAGGTCTTCCTGTTGACCTTGCAGTGTTCTTCTATGTAGCTAGCGTCCTATCTTGCAGCTATCTTACCTGCCAGGTGATTCCGAATCTGATTCGAAATCAAGCCCGCAATCTAATCGTTCAGACCGCTGATTATGCCACTTTCTTTTTCGACGTGAAAGAAGACATCATCTATCGCAACGAGGCCGCTATGGCCCTAGAGAAACGCTATGAGCTTGTACCCCTCTTAAAAGACCAGCTAGCAAGCCTGATTAGCGCCTCAAAAGAGGAGCTTTACTTCTCTGAGCTAAGAGTCGAAAATAATCAGAATCATAGCATCTTCAATATCACTTGTAAGAAAATCATTACCAATACAGAAATCACCGGTTATTATATCCAGTATTTTGATGTCACCAAGGAGGTACAACGTAGGAAAAATACCTTTTACCAAATCACTCGTGACAAATTAACCGGCCTTTATAATTACACCTATTTCTGCGAAAAAGTGCAAAGCTTTATGCAAGATCATCCAAGTAAGTCCTACTATATGATCGTCAGTGATATTTACGGATTCAAGTTCTACAATTCCATCTTTGGTCACGATTGTGGCAACCAGGTATTGCTTCGAATTGCAACCTTACTAAAGGAACTTAGCCATCATCATAGCATCTATGGTCGTATTAGCGATGATGAATTCGCCATCTTTATTCCAGAAGAAAATTATAGAGAAGATACCATCAAGACCTGCATACGCACCATTCGCCAAGAATTTAGTAATACGCGCTACAAGATCAATATTAATGCCGGAGTCTACCAGGTCTATGACTTCCAAGAGCCGGTGGAAAATATGTGTGACAAGGCCAAGCTAGCCATCTCCCAAATCAAGGACGACTATAGCCAGATTCTCTCCTACTACGACGGTGGAATCTCTCAATCCATCTTGAACCGCCAGTGGATCTTAGATGAAGTGCATACGGCTCTAGACGAAGAACAATTTGCCATGTACTTACAGCCACAAGTGGACTCTAGGACAGGCAAATGGCTAGGGGCAGAGGCCTTGATTCGTTGGGTTCATCCGAGAAAAGGCGTCATCTCCCCTGGAGAATTCATTCCGGTCTTGGAAGAATATGCTGCTATTACGCAAGTGGATTTATTTATCTGGCAGCAGGCGGCAAAAGAGCTCGCCCGATTCAAGGCACTAGGGCTTGACGATCTGTATATCTCCGTCAATGTATCTGGACACGACTTTTATCATATCGACCTCTATAAAGTCTTTACCGGCTTGGTCGACCAGTATCATATCTCCCCGAAGAATCTCAAGATCGAGATTACAGAAACGGTTCTTGCTTATTCCTTAGAGGAGAAGAATAAAGTCTTATCTAAGCTTCGAGAGGCAGGATTTGCCATTGCTATTGATGACTTTGGCAGTGGATTCTCTTCTCTCAATTCCCTCAAGGATATGGAGTCCGACATCATCAAAATCGATATGGGCTTCTTATCTAGCACTGGCAATTCCTCTCGAGGCAAGATGATCTTCCAGGATGTTGCCCGCATGATTCATGACATTCAAATGGACATCATCGTCGAAGGCGTGGAAACCACCGACCAGCTTGAAATCGTCAATCAAAGTGGCTGCAGATATATTCAAGGATTTTACTATTCGAAGCCTCTGCCGATAGCAGAATTCGAAGAGAATCTAAAGTTTACTAAGCAACAAAAAAAGGAAGATCTCTTTTGAGACCTTCCTTTTTCACAACATGTGTTATTTTTGAAATTCACCTGATTACTGTAATAGTGAAAGAACACCCTGAGTAGACTGATTTGCCTGTGCAAGCATAGACTGACCTGCCTGAACAAGGATATTGTTCTTAGAATAAGTAACCATTTCATCTGCCATATCTGTATCACGGATACGAGATTCTGCTGATGTGGTATTTTCTACAACATTGTCTAAGTTGTCAATGGTGTGCTCTAGACGGTTCTGGATAGCACCAAGAGAAGAACGCTGTGAAGATACCTTTTCGATTGCTGCTGCAATTGTATCAATCGCTTTTGTTGCGTCATTTTCTGTATCTACCTTAAGTCCATCTACACCGATTCCTGCTGCACTCATAGACTCGATAGAAACAGAAATCTTATTATTATTAGATGAGTCACTTCCTACATGAAGATTGAACTGTAATGGATTGGCAATACCTTCTTTAGAAAGAGTAGTACCAGTTCCATCAGCTGCTACATTTGCTTTGGCTTTCACTGTATCACCAATCTTATAAGATGACAGATCTACATCACTACCTGAAAAATCAACCTTATAATCAGCACCTTCATATGAAGTTCCAGTCACCTCAGTACCTGCCTCTCCTATAGCAAGAGAGAAAGTAGCCTTATCGCCTTCAGTTGCAGCATCAGCGTCAACGCCGAATGTAGCCTTAAAGTCAGCTGCAGATAAGGTATTCTTTGTTCCATCCTTTAATTCATATGTGATTCCATTAGCTGTCTTTTCAGCACTAACTAAATCCGTAGCAGCTGCAGTTGCATCTACTGCTGCAAACTTATCAGAAGCAGAAGACTTTAACATTACAGTTCCAAGTTCTAGTTCATCGCCTGATGCAATTGTGCTATCATTTACTGCTGTTACTGTCAATCCTTTATAGGATCCAATCTCAGCGTTAGCTGCATAATCTGCACTTGCACCATTGGTAGCATCTTGACCTTTTAAGAGGTAAGTCTCATTGAACTTGGTTGTCTCTGATACACGGTCAATTTCTTTGGTCAGCTGGTCGATTTCAGCCTGGATTGCTTCACGGTCGCTAGATGAGTTGGTTCCATTCGCTGACTGTACTGCAAGTTCGTTCATACGCTGAAGCATAGAATGTACTTCTGTAAGAGCACCTTCTGCTGTCTGTACTGCTGAAATACCGTCTTCTGCATTGGTTGAAGCACGATCAAGACCTCTGATCTGCTTTCTCATCTTTTCAGAAATAGTAAGTCCTGCTGCATCATCTGCTGCTCTGTTGATTTTGTAACCAGAAGATAACTTCTCTGTACTCTTTGACTGAGCATTCGATGTGATATTGAGCATTCTAGAAGTGTTTGCTGCCTGCATGTTGTGTTGTACTACCATAATATTTTCCTCCATGTCCCCAAATTGGGGTATTATGTGATTGACCTTGGGGAAGTCCATTTCCCCAGGAAGTTGCTATATAACAAGCGGCTCCCGGGTGCAGTCATCTGCAGCCGCCTATTATCTCACTTGTATGAAGCAACGCCTTGCATTGCTTTTTTGTTTACACCATCTATATCGGAAAGACTTGGCAGGACTTTAGTCCTTTTTTTAATTTTTTTAACTTTTTTCTTTTTTCATTTCATTGCTTAAAAAGTCTAGGATACTGTGGGCTGCCACATTGCCCTCTCCAACCGCCTTTGTTGACTGGTAGGGTCTTCCGGTGCAGTCTCCTGCTGCAAATACTCCCGGCTTTGAGGTTCTCATCTGACGGTCAACCACAATATGAGGGCCATCCATTTCGAGTCCATTTAAAAGGGTTGCAGGAGCTACCGATGTACGAATTATAAATACTCCATCCACATCTAGGATTCTGCCATCACGAAGCTTTACTGCTTCCACACTCTCTTGACCTTGAATTGCCTGAAATGGAGAATCAAGTATTTCTACATTTGCCAAATGGATCTGACAGTCCTGGTAGGCAGCATATAGGTATACTTTTTCTGCCTGCTGTGCAAGATATTCCACCTCATGTTCGTATTTTTTAGCTCCGCACAAGACAGCGATGGTCTTTCCTTTATATAAGAATCCATCACAGGTTGCACAATAGCTGACACCTTTTCCTAGAAGAGCTTCTTCTCCTGGCATGGCTTTTGCTGTAACTGATCCCGTGGCAAGAAGAACTGATTTCGCCTCATAGATATCATTGCCTCCTAGAATCATAAATCCTTTTCTCGTAGCAGCAATATTCGTTACCATTCGATCTGTAATTGTCAGCTCTGCTTCTTTGATCTGCTCTTGAAAGCGCTGATTTAATTCCTTGCCACTAATCATAGGCAGCCCTGGATAATTGGCAATTTTTTCTGATTTTTCCACTTTCATGCTTAAATCTTCTGATCCAAACCAGAGAATCTGCTTATTGTGCAGCTTTAAATTCAAAGCTGCCGAAAGCCCTGCAGGACCCGTTCCAATAATTGCTACATCATATTCCATATCTGCTACCTCCTGTTCTTTACTCAAGCATCATCATAGGAGCTACGAATCATGCGTCCAATTCCAAGACCATAATTACCTGAAATTCCTTCCTAAGCGATATCCCTATTATACCGAATCTGTGGTTCAATCACATCCCTAATTAGATTTAAATCCACCTGGTCTGCATATTCTTTAATTTCTCCGAGGGAAAGGCGAGGCCTTTTGTTTTTATTTAATAAATTCCAACCATTCTTCACTCAAATAATCCAATCTTTTTACGCTCTGTGTCCACGCTCATTCTCCTTCATATCCAACAGCTAGCTGGGGCATTCGTTTTGTGATAATCAATAATTATCTTGCCTTTTATGTGATTGATGAAGAAAAACAGACTGTCATCATCGTCCGCTTTCTTTATCAGAAAAGTAACTGGTCTTCCATTCTTCGACAGGGATTTCCCCTCATCTAAGGAACCTGTTTTTGCTGGTTCCTTTTTTTAGTGCATACCTTTATAGCTAGATGCCGGCAGTAATTAACGCTACAAAAAATGGGGATTCTGTGGAGAATGCAATCGAAGAATTGGCGCAAGATATGGCACTTGGCTCGTTACTTTGCGCAAATAAAAAGTAGGCAATATTGATTGCATTGCATCGATATTGCCTGCTTGGTTGGTTAAAACTATTTCTGAACCTGCCCTATAATATAAGTTCTAGACGTGCCCTGAATATCAAGCGCATCTAACGCCTGTTCCAACGTAAGGTGTAAGTTTTCCATAAGATTTTTAACTTTTGATACATCTCGCTCGTCTGCATATTCCTTTGCAAATTCTTTTACCGCTTCACACATAGTCTCACGTCCTTTCTCTGTTTTCTTGAAATGCTCCATACCATCAGCCAATGCCTTATAGTGCATATCTTCTGATTCCTTTTGATTAAAATCTTCCATAAGCTTGGCAATTTCGCCTTCGCCCTTATAGCTTCCATTCACATATATGATATGGGAACCATCCTCAAAAGTTTTTCCTGTTTCTCGTACATATCTGTCGATGTGGTAAACAGGCTTTCCTTCATTGAACTTATCTTTTTGTAGATAAGTATCGTAA
>CAVJBW010000100.1:0-5740 GCA_963647625.1 Lachnospiraceae bacterium | reverse complement strand
GCAACAAGGGGGTCAATAATGGAACTTATTGATATATTAAAAAAATCAATTGAACTAGGAGCATCTGATATCTTTGTGGTTGCCGGTTTGCCTTTGACTTTTAAGGCCAACGGGAAACAAATCAGACTATCGGAAGCAGGAATTATGTTGCCGCCACAGACGGCTGCTACCATCTATTCGATCTATGAATTAGCGAAAAGAAATCGCAAACACATAGAAAAAATGGATGCAGATGATGATTTTTCATTTGCAATCAGCTCGGTAGGTCGATTTCGCGTCAATGTATTTCACCAAAGAGGTTCTTTGGCAGCAGTAATTCGAGTCATTCGTTTTGGTCTGCCATCAGCAGAAGAAATGAAGATTCCACAAGAAGTGATGGAAGTGGCCAATTATAACAAAGGAATCGTCCTTGTAACGGGCCAGGCAGGAAGCGGAAAGTCAACGACATTGGCTTGTATTCTAGATACCATAAATCATTCAAGAGATGGCCATATCCTGACCTTAGAAGATCCAGTGGAATATGTACATAGGCATGATAAATGTATTGTATCCCAAAGAGAAATTTTTTCGGATTCTCCAAGTTATATCGCGGCACTAAGAAGTGCTCTAAGGGAAAGTCCTGATATTATCTTGCTTGGTGAGATGCGAGATTATGAAACCATGGAAGTGGCCATGACCGCTGCGGAAACGGGACAGTTGTTATTTAGTTCTCTTCATACCACAGGGGCAGCAAATACTGTGGATCGTATTATTGATGAGTTCCCAGCCAACCAGCAGGCCCAGGTAAGACTGCAACTTTCTATGGTCTTGCAGGCAGTGATTTCCCAGCAGCTTGTGCCAGCCAAAGATGGATCTTTGGTGCCGGCATTTGAAATCATGTATGCCAATCTAGCCATTCGTAACTTGATTCGAGAAAGCAAGACCCACCAGATTGATGCCATGATCGCCGCTGGAGCAGCACAAGGCATGCGCACCATGGACACTTCCTTACTGCAGTTATATCAACAAGGAATCATTGATCGGGAAGTGGCTTTAACCCATTGTTTGAACTTTGAGACCATGGAGAAAAAGTTAGATTTATTGGGAGAAATTTAAACGGGAACGAAATTTTCTAAAAAAAAAGGATTTTCCTTTTTTGTAGGGAATATTAAAAGTGTAGGTTGTCTAAAAAAGGCTACTTGCACTTTTTTAAATGGAAAAGCACATAGATTAGATGAGGTGATGTAACGTGGCAAATATTCGAGAAAATCTTGAAGAATTTGAAAAAAATTATTTGAGCCACCATGCAACATTAAGTGCAGAATCAAAGGGGCGTATCAGACCGGAAAAGGAATGCGATATCCGTACAGTATTTCAAAGAGATCGAGATCGCATCCTTCATAGTAAGTCTTTTCGCAGATTAAAGGATAAAA
Source organism: Lachnospiraceae bacterium (assembly GCA_963647625.1). Taxonomy (GTDB): domain Bacteria; phylum Bacillota; class Clostridia; order Lachnospirales; family Lachnospiraceae; genus Eubacterium_C. Next base: position 4,328 of record CAVJBW010000100.1, on the reverse strand, counting down.
CTCAGGTATTTCTCTCTCCTGAGGGGGATCACTATCGTACCAGATTGACCCATACCTTAGAAGTTTCCCAAAATGCCAGAACCATAGCCAAGGCTTTAAAGCTAAATGAGGATTTGGTAGAGGCCATTGCACTAGGCCATGATTTAGGCCATACTCCATTTGGTCATGCAGGGGAGCGAAGCTTGAATGCCATTTGCCCGAAAGGCTTCCACCACAATGAGCAAAGTGTGAGGATTGTGGAAGTATTAGAAAAGGATGGCAGAGGGCTGAACCTGACCTGGGAAGTGAGAGATGGAATCTTGAATCATCAGACTTCTAGAATGCCCAATACCGACGAAGGAAAGGTTGTAAGGCTTGCAGATAAGCTAGCCTATATAAATCATGATATGGATGATGCGATTCGGGCAGGGGTATTAGCGGAAAATGATATTCCAGATGAACTGCGTCTAGCATTAGGCGGAACAACCAGGGAGCGACTCAATACCCTGATTCATGATATTGTAACCACCTCGCTGAAAGAAGAAAAGATTACCATGTCCCTTGAAATTGAAAGGGCCATGAAGGATCTGAGAACTTTTTTATTTGAAAATGTCTATACGAATCCAGTGGCAAAGGGAGAAGAAGGAAAGGCCATGGATATGGTAGGACGACTGTATGATTATTATATTGCCCATCCAGAACAAATGTCTAAGACCTATTTGACCTTACTAGAGAGGGGAGAAGAGACAGAAGTTGTGGTATGTGACTATATCTCAGGAATGACAGACCAATATGCGGTTCACAAGTTTGAAAGTTTATTTGTTCCAAGTTCCTGGAAAAAATATTAACTAAAAGGAGCATTTATGGCATATTATTCGGAAGATTTAATAGAACAAGTACGAATGAGCAATGACATTGTAGATGTTATATCCGGCTATGTTTCTTTGAAGAAAAAGGGTGGCAGCTATATGGGACTTTGTCCTTTCCACAGTGAGCGCTCACCATCCTTTAGCGTATCAAGGTCCAAGCAGCTTTATCACTGCTTTGGCTGTGGAGCTTCTGGCAATGTATTTTCTTTTTTGATGGAATATGAAAAATATACCTTTGTGGAAGCCGTAGAAGAGCTTGCAAGTAGGGTAGGAATCAAGCTTCCTACTGTGGAAAGAAGCGAGGAAGAGAAAAAAAGAGAAGATACACGAAGTAAGATTTATGAAGTAAATAAGGAAGCGGCAACTTATTTTTACAAGTTGCTTCGGATGGAAATGGGAAAAAATGCCTTAGATTATCTCACAAGAAGGCAGCTTTCCCCCCAGACCATGCAGAGATTCGGCCTAGGCTATTCTTTGCAATATAATAATGATCTTTATCAATACTTGAAAAAAAAGGGATATTCAGATACAATCTTGTCTCAAGCAGGCCTTGTCACCATTGATGAAAAGCATGGAGCCTATGACAAGTTCTGGAACCGGGTCATGTTCCCAATTATGGACCAAAGAGGTAAGGTGATTGCCTTTGGAGGAAGAGTTATGGGGGATGGAAAGCCCAAGTATCTCAACTCTCCAGAGACTTTGATTTTTGATAAAAGCCGCAATCTATATGGACTAAACTTTGCGAAAAGTTCCAAAAGAGAAGGCATGATCCTATGTGAAGGATATATGGATGTCATTGCCCTTCATCAGGCAGGATTTGACAATGCAGTAGCTTCTTTGGGAACTGCTTTTACTTCGGGACATGCCAACTTGATTAAGCGCTTTGCTAAGACCGTATATCTTAGCTTTGATAGTGATGAAGCAGGAAGAAAGGCTGCGCTTCGTACCATTCCTATTATGGCCGAGGCAGGAGTGCACTGCCGAATCATTCATATGGAACCCTATAAAGATCCAGATGAGTTTATTAAAAATCTTGGAACAGAGGAATATGAAAAAAGGATCCAGCAAGCAGAGAATTCATTCCTCTTTGAAATCAGTCAAAAACAGCTGGAATTTCATATGAATGACCCAGCAGAAAAAAGTGATTTTTTCAAAGAAGTGGCCAAGATGCTTTTGCGATTTGACCAGGAATTAGAGCGAAATAATTATATTCAGGCAGTGGCAGATCAGTACAATATTACCGCCAAAGAGCTGACCGGAATGGTAAAGAGTCAGGCAGCGAAAGGGGCAGGAATTGAAATCAGAAAGCCGTTAAAGACCGGGGCATTTTCAAGGCAAAAGGTAGATGGCCTAAAGGAAGCTCAAAAAATGATGCTCACTTGGCTGATTGAAGAGGAAGCTTTATTTGATGTACTTACCGATTATCTAAGCCCAGAGGATTTTACCCAAGAGCTTTATAAGGAAGTGGCCAAGATGCTTTATGAACAAAAAAGCAGTGGCACTTTGCATCCGGCAGATATTGTAAGTCATTTTCAAAATGAAGAGGAGCAAAGAGAAGTAGGAGGCCTATTTCATACCAAGCTAGTAGCGATTGAGTCGAAGGAAGAAAAGCAAAAAGCCCTAAAAGACCTTTTACTAACCATAAAACGTGGTAATATCAATAAGATGTCAAGTGAATCACCGTCAACAGACCTAACGAGTCTGATGAAGGTTATTGAAAAAGAAAAAGAACTAGAGAAAATTAAGAAAATACATTTTGAATGGTGAAATCATAAGAAACGAGAGGATTTAAGTGAATGGAAGAAAAGACCGTAGAAGAAAAAATCACAGAACTAGCTGAGATTGCAAAAAAGAGAAAGAATATTGTAGAGTATTCTGACATTGTAGCAATGTTCAAGGACAGTGACGCAGAACAGCTCGAGCAGATTCAAAAAGAGCTTGAAAAAGCAGGAGTAGATATCTTGCGTGTGACAGAAGACAATGAAGTCGAGATGACCGATGAAGAAATCATTGCGGACCAAGAGGAAGAATATGATATTGATATTACGATTCCAGATAGCGTAAGCATCGAAGATCCTGTAAGAATGTACCTAAAAGAAATTGGTAAGGTCAACCTTCTTACAGCGGATGAAGAAATCGATCTTGCCCAAAAGATGGAGGCAGGCCTATTAGCTCAAGAACAGTTAGATGCGCTTTATGATGAACTTGACGATGAAGAAGAATCAGAAGAAATGAAGCAGACCATCAAGGAGCTTCGAGAAACCATTGCTGTAGGAGAGGCTGCCAAGAAAAAGCTAGCAGAAGCCAATCTTCGTTTGGTTGTTTCGATTGCTAAGCGTTATGTGGGAAGAGGAATGCTATTCCTTGATTTGATTCAGGAAGGTAACCTTGGTCTGATTAAAGCCGTTGAAAAATTTGACTATAGAAAGGGTTACAAATTCTCTACCTATGCAACTTGGTGGATTCGCCAGGCAATTACGAGAGCAATTGCCGATCAGGCTAGAACGATTCGTATTCCAGTACATATGGTAGAGACCATTAACAAGCTGATTCGTATCTCTCGTCAGCTCCTTCAGGAACTTGGCAGAGAGCCATCTCCAGAAGAGATTGCAGAAGAAATGAAACTTCCAGTAGAAAGGGTAAGAGAAATCTTAAAGATTTCCCAGGAGCCAGTCTCTCTAGAAACTCCAATTGGAGAGGAAGAAGATTCTCATTTAGGAGACTTTATCCAAGATGAAAATGTTCCAGTACCGGCAGAAGCTGCCGCATTTACCCTTCTCAAAGAACAGTTAGGGGAAGTCTTAGATACCTTAACAGATAGGGAAAAGAAGGTACTGACCCTTCGATTTGGCTTAGAAGATGGTAGAGCTCGTACCTTAGAGGAAGTTGGAAAAGAATTTAATGTAACGAGAGAGCGTATCAGACAGATTGAAGCAAAAGCTTTAAGAAAGCTGCGCCATCCATCTAGAAGTAGAAAATTAAAGGATTATTTAGAATAAGATGAATTTGTCAAAGCGTCTTGAAACCATTAAGTCCCTAGTTTTAGAAAAGGGAACTTTAGCAGATGTAGGAACCGATCATGGATTTTTACCCATTGCCCTGTGCTTAGAAAATAAGATAAGCCATGGAATTGCCTTAGATGTGAATCAAGGTCCCTTGCAAAGGGCAAAGGACCATATTCATGAGCACCACCTATCAGACCAAATAGAAGTACGCTTATCTGATGGCCTTGCAGCTTTGCAGGAAAAAGAAGCAGATACCATTGTGATTGCAGGTATGGGCGGGGCTTTGATGCGAAGAATCCTTGAGCAAGGGAAAAAGGTAGCACAAAGTGCCAAAGAATTGATCTTGCAGCCCCAGTCAGAATTAGGTGAATTTCGAAGATGGCTTGATGAGGAAGGATTTGAGATTTGCGCTGAAGAAATGGTCTATGAAGCCGGTAAGTTCTACCCTATGATGCGGGTCGTCTATACTGGTGAG
>CAVJBW010000099.1:0-5740 GCA_963647625.1 Lachnospiraceae bacterium | reverse complement strand
TTTTTCATATGACTGCCGGTAGCAATTGCTACCGGTTTCCTCTTTCTATAGAAAGAAATTTCTTATAAAATGTTTGGTTGCACGACTTTTACCCAAGTGCTATAATTTTCATATTTATAAGGTAGGGAGGAAGAAGATATGAGCAATGAAGAATGGAATCGCGATGGAAATAAGCAAGATTATGGCTATGAACAACCATCCACAGACCAATGGAATTCTTACCAACAGCAGAATCAAGAGGGTTTTCAACAAGGAGCAGGTTATGGGGCTTATCAGCAGGGACAGCCTCAGTATAATGGAAATGGACAGATGCCAAACCAAGGCAGCAACGGATTTGCCACGGCGGCCTTAGTACTTGGAATCTTATCCTTGGTATTATTTTGCACTGGATTTAATATTATTTTGGCGATTTTGGCGATTATCTTTGGCGGAATCAGTCTGAAAAAGACAAGCAAAAGAGGCATGTCTATTACAGGAATTGTGACGGGTATCGTTTCTATTGTTTTATTTATCCTAATGGCTGTGATCATTGGGGTAAGCATGCTTAGTGTTTTTACCGAAAGTGGCATGGACTTAGATGAGCTATATGACTATTACCAACATCAAGATGAGATCAGATACGATGGCAATGTAGATTCGGTTCACTATGAATATGATCTAGATGCAGATCAGGTCAGTGTCTACTTTGAATAGGATCGTTTCTTGACAATCCCAGACAGATTTGATATATTTTTAACCGATATTAAAAAGACTATGACGAAGACAGTAAGATAAGAGAGAAGCTAACAGAGAGTCAGCATTCGGTGGAAGCTGATACAAGTAACTTTTATCCCAAGATCACTTCTGAGTTGCGAGCTGAACATAAAGTAAGCTTTGCCGTTTCATCTGCGTTAAAGATGACCTGTATGCAAGAGGCAGTTGCAGCTTAAGTACGATGGTAAATAGGTGGTTATGTAAGGCAAGGCTTGCATCCTTTTTACAGGATGTAAGTCTTTTTTTTAGAAAGGAAATGAGATATGTACAAGAAGGTATCGGCAGATATGAACTTCGTTGATCGCGAAAAGGCAACGGAGCAGTTCTGGCAAGACAATCAGATTTTTGAAAAAAGTATGGAGCGCAGGAAGGAAGGAGAGACTTATACCTTTTATGATGGTCCTCCAACTGCCAATGGAAAGCCTCACATTGGCCATGTACTTACTCGTGTTATCAAGGATATGATTCCTAGATATCAGACCATGAAAGGAAAGTATGTTCCACGTAAGGCAGGCTGGGATACCCATGGACTTCCAGTAGAGCTAGAAGTAGAGAAGCTTCTTGGTCTTGATGGAAAGGAACAGATTGAAGAATATGGTCTTGATCCTTTCATTACCAAGTGTAAAGAAAGTGTTTGGAAATATAAGGGAATGTGGGAGGATTTCTCCCATACCGTAGGCTTTTGGGCTGATATGGATGATCCTTATGTAACTTATGATGATAATTTTATTGAATCAGAATGGTGGGCTCTTAAAAAGATTTGGGACAAGGGATTGCTTTATAAGGGATTCAAGATTGTACCATATTGTCCACGATGCGGAACTCCACTTTCCTCCCATGAAGTAGCCCAGGGCTATAAGGATGTCAAGGAACGTTCTGCCATTGCAAGATTCAAGGTAAAGGACGAAGATGCTTATATCCTAGCATGGACCACAACTCCTTGGACTTTACCATCCAATGTGGCATTGTGTGTCAATCCAGAAGAGACCTATGCCAAGGTAAAGGCGGCAGATGGCTATACTTATTATATGGCTCAGGCTTTATTAGATAGTGTATTAGGCAGCCTTGGAAATAAAGAAGAAGGCCTTGCAGCTTATGAGATTCTAGAAACCTATCAAGGAAAAGATCTAGAGGGCAAGGAATACGAACCTTTATTCCATTTTGCAGATGAAATCATTGAAAGACAGCACAAGAAGGCTTACTATATCACCCATGCAGACTATGTCACTATGGGAGATGGTACCGGCGTTGTTCATATTGCACCAGCTTTTGGTGAAGACGATGCTCAGGTAGGACGCCGCTATGATTTGCCATTTGTACAGCTGGTAAATGGCAAGGGAGAGATGACACAAGAGACGACTTATGCAGGAGTCTTTTGTAAAGATGCTGACAAGTTAGTATTAAAAGACCTTGAAGAAGCGGGGCTTTTATTCTCAGCACCAAAGTTTGAACATAGCTATCCTCATTGTTGGCGCTGTGAGAGCCCACTGATCTATTACGCAAGAGAGTCTTGGTTTATCAAGATGACAGAGGTAAAAGAGGATTTGGTGGCCAACAACAAGACGGTAAACTGGATTCCAGAAAGCATTGGAAAAGGCCGTTTTGGAGACTGGCTGGAGAATATTCAAGATTGGGGCGTTTCACGTAATCGTTATTGGGGAACACCACTCAATATCTGGGAATGTGAATGTGGCCATATGGAGTCGATTGGAAGTCGCGAGGAGCTTTTTGAAAAGTCAAAGAATGAAGAGGCCAAGACCGTAGAGCTTCATCGTCCATATATTGACCAGATTGAAATTGACTGCCCACATTGTCACAAGAAGATGCATCGCGTGCCAGAAGTAATTGACTGCTGGTTTGACTCAGGAGCAATGCCATTTGCTCAGCATCATTATCCATTTGAAAATCAGGATAAGTTTGAGCAGCAGTTCCCAGCAAAGTTTATTTCAGAAGCAGTAGACCAGACTCGTGGATGGTTCTATTCTCTTATGGCAGAGTCTACTTTGCTCTTTAATAAGGCACCTTATGAAAATGTAATCGTTTTGGGTCACGTTCAAGACGAAAATGGCCAAAAGATGTCCAAGTCCAAGGGAAATGCCGTAGATCCATTTGAGGCTTTGCAGCAGTATGGAGCAGATGCCATTCGTTGGTATTTCTATATTAATTCTGCACCATGGCTGCCAAATCGTTTCCATGGAAAGGCTGTTCAGGAAGGCCAAAGAAAGTTCATGGGAACCTTGTGGAATACCTATGCCTTCTTTGTGTTATATGCCAATATTGATGGATTCGATGCAAGCAAATATACCTTAGAATATGACAAATTATCCGTTATGGATAAATGGATGCTTTCTAAGCTCAATTCCCTCATCAAGGAAGTAGACGCAGACCTTGCAAGCTATAAGATTCCAGAAGCAGCAAGAGCATTAGATGGATTTGTAGATGATATGAGTAACTGGTATGTTCGTCGTAGCCGTGAGCGTTTTTGGGCAAAAGGCATGGAGCAGGACAAGATCAATGCTTATATGACCTTATATACCACTTTGGTAACGGTAGCCAAATTAGCAGCACCAATGATTCCGTTTATGACAGAAGATATCTACCAGAATTTGGTTAGAAGCTTAGATCGTCAAGCACTAGAAAGTATTCACCTATGCGATTATCCTGTTGCATCAGAAAGCTTCATTGACAAAGAGTTAGAAGATAACATGGATGAAGTTCTTCGCATTGTAGTGATGGGACGTGCAGCTAGAAATGCAGCCAATATCAAGAATCGTCAGCCAATTGGCCAGATGTATGTAAAGGCTCCATTTGAACTGCCTTCTTACTTTACAGAAATTATCGAAGAGGAATTAAATGTAAAGAAGGTAGGCTTTAAAGAAGATGTTTCTGAATTTACGGACTATACCTTCAAGCCACAGCTTCGTACGGTTGGACCAAAGTATGGTAAGTTCTTAGGCCAGATTCAAAAGGCTCTAGCAAGTATTGATGGAAATGCAGCCATGGCCCAGTTGAAGGAAAAGGGAGCCATCCATTTTGAAGATATTGGAGAGGGTGTGGAGCTTCTAGAAGAAGACCTGCTTATTACCATGACTCAGCAGGAAGGCTATATGACAGAAGGAGACAATGAAATTACCGTTGTCTTAGAGACCAATCTTTCCGAGGAACTTCTTGAAGAAGGATTTGTAAGAGAAGTGATTTCTAAGATCCAAAATATGAGAAAAGACTCCGGATTTGAAGTTATGGATCATATTAAGATTGGCTATAAGGCAGAAGGAAAAGCTGCCAAGCAGATTGCAGAGAATGCCCAGAATATTATGGGTGAAGTTCTTGGACAAAGCATGGATGCTGACATTAGCCTTGCTCATGAAAAAGAGTGGAATATCAATGGAGAAAAAGTGACACTATCAGTAGAAAGGATAACATGCCATGAATAGCCCATTTGAAAAAGAAACTTTTAAAAAAGATGTAAAAGATGCAGTAAAAAAGCTTTATCGTAAGAATCTAGAAGATGCGAGCCGCCAGGAAGTCTATCAGGCAGTGGCCTATTGCGTAAAAGATGTCATCATTGACCAGTGGATGTCAACCCAGGAAAACCTAAAGAAAAAAGATCCAAAGATTGTTTATTACATGTCTATGGAATTCTTAATGGGACGTGCCCTTGGAAACAATTTGCTGAATCTTACAGCATATAAAGAAGTAAAAGAAGCCTTAGAGGAGCTAGGATTTGACTTGGTTTCCATCGAAGAAGAAGAGCCAGATCCAGCTTTGGGTAATGGTGGTCTAGGCCGCCTTGCTGCCTGCTTTATGGATTCTTTGGCAACCTTAGGCTATCCAGCCTATGGCTGCGGAATTCGTTACCACTATGGTATGTTCAAACAGCAGATTGAAGATGGATTTCAGATTGAAAAGCCAGATGATTGGCTGAAAAATGGTTATCCATTTGAGCTTTGCCGTAGGGAATATGCCAAGGAAATTCGCTTTGGAGGATATGTAAAGGCAGTAGAAGAAGATGGACATCTTCACTTTGTACAAGAAGGCTATCAGTCGGTAACAGCCGTTCCATATGATATGCCAATCGTAGGATATAACAACAATGTGGTAAACGCATTAACCATCTGGGATGCTGAGCCAATCGAAGCCTTTCAATTAGATTCCTTTGATAAGGGCGATTATAGAAAAGCGGTAGAACAGGAGAATCTAGCTCGCAACCTAGTAGATGTACTTTATCCAAATGACAATCATATTCAGGGAAAAGAGCTACGCCTCAAGCAGCAATATTTCTTCGTATCTGCCAGTGTGCAAAGAGCAATCTCTAGATATAAGAAGAATCATCCAGACCTTCGCAAATTCTATGAAAAGGCAACGTTCCAGATGAATGATACTCATCCAACCGTAGCAGTTGCTGAACTAATGCGTATCTTGATTGATGAAGAAGGATTCTCTTGGGAAGATGCTTGGGAGGTAACCACCAAGACCTGTGCTTATACCAACCATACGATTATGGCGGAAGCATTGGAAAAATGGCCAATTGAGATTTTCTCTCGTTTGCTTCCAAGAATTTACCAAATCGTAGAAGAGATCAATCGACGCTTCCTTTTGGATATCGAAGAAAAGTTCCCTGACGATCACAAGATGGTGGAGAAAATGGCGATTATCTATGATGGCCAGGTAAAGATGGCCAACTTGGCAATCTGCGCTAGCTATTCTGTGAATGGGGTGGCCCGTCTCCATACTGAAATTTTGAAAAATCAGGAGCTTCATGAATTCTATGAAATGTTCCCTGAAAAGTTCAATAATAAGACCAATGGTATCACCCAAAGAAGATTCTTGCTTCATGGCAATCCATTATTAGCAGATTGGGTGACCAATAAGATCGGTCAGGATTGGATTACCAACTTGAGCCATATGGAGAAATTAAAGGTCTATGCAACAGACGAAAAGGCTCAGCAGGAATTTATGAATATCAAATACCAGAACAAGCTTCGCC
>CAVJBW010000098.1:0-5759 GCA_963647625.1 Lachnospiraceae bacterium | reverse complement strand
ATCCTTCGTTTTGATACATTTCAAATAGTCCATTATAACTTCCCATCTGAGAGCGAAGTAGTCTTGGAGCGTCCTTGGATAAGCCTTGATTGTACATAGATGCAATAATATCTAAGATTGCATCTTGACCACACAAGACGTAGTCAATCTTCTTATCCCCAGGCATCTTCGTTCCCATATATTCATATACATCCTTCAAGGTCAGTCGAAATTGTTTGCCCATCTTGGTGGCCTTCAAATCTCCTCGCTTGATCATGTCATATACAGTATTTTTCTTAATTTGTAGCATTTCAGCCACTTCAACAGGAGTCAAAAATTGCTTTTCCATTGAACTAAATTTTCACCTTTCTGATTAAGCTTCATCAATTGCTTTTCCTATATCATGCCTCATATATTTATTGGCAAATTCAATCCACTCAGTTGCCTTATAGGCATTTTTTCTTGCTTCCTTCAAGTCAGCTCCTTTTGCAGTAATGCCCAAGACGCGTCCACCATTGGTGACAATAGAACCATTGTCAGAGAATTTTGTTCCTGCATGGAAGCAATAGTAGTCCTCTCTATCTTCAAACTTTTCAAATCCTGTAATGATATGACCTTTTTCGTATTTGACAGGATATCCTTCTGAGGCCAATACAACGCAAACCGCGGCATTGTCTTCAAATTGAAGATCTACTTGGTCAAGTTTGCCATCAATGCAAGCTTCCATCACTTCTATAATGTCATTTTTCATTCGTGGCAGCACTACCTGAGCTTCCGGATCTCCGAATCTCGCATTATATTCAAGTACTCTAGGACCGTCTTCAGTCAGCATCAGTCCAAAGAATATAATCCCCTTAAAAGGTCGTCCCTCTGCCTTCATAGCATCTACGGTAGCCTGGTAGATGTATTTTTTACAGAAGTCATCTACCTGGTCTGTATAGAACGGGCTCGGTGAAAAAGTACCCATGCCACCTGTATTTAAGCCTTGATCCCCATCTGCTGCTCGCTTGTGATCTTGGGCAGAAGTCATAATCTTGATATGATCACCATCTACAAAAGATAATACAGAAACCTCTCGTCCTGTCATAAATTCTTCTACCACCATGGTATTTCCAGCTTCTCCAAACTTCTTATCCTGCATGATTGTCTTGACGCCTTCTATGGCTTCTTCTTTGGTATTGCAGATAAGAACACCCTTTCCTAAAGCAAGTCCATCTGCTTTTAAGACGATTGGCATCTTGGCGGTTTCAAGATATGCAATTGCTTGTTCTGGGTCTTCAAAATTCTCGTAGGATGCTGTTGGAATATTGTATTTTTTCATTAAATCCTTGGAAAAAGCCTTGCTTCCTTCTAGGATTGCAGCTGCCTTATTTGGTCCAAAGACACGAAGATTTGCTTCTTCAAAAGCATCTACAATACCACCAACTAATGGATCATCCATGCCTACAATTGTTAAATCAATTTCATTTTTCTTTGCAAATGCAATCAGCTTGTCAAATTCCATTGCTCCGATTGGAGCACATTCTGCGATCTGTGCAATTCCAGCATTACCTGGTGCACAATAAATCTTCTTTACACGATCACTTTTTGCAACACTTGCTGCAATGGCATGTTCTCTTCCGCCACTTCCTACGATTAAAACTTTCATGATAACCTCTTCAATTACTTTATTTTAACTTTATTCTCTACTACTTCTACTTTTCCATTTGCAATTAAATCAATTGCCTGTGGAAGCAATTTCCACTCTGCTTCCTCCATAACACGTCTTTGCAATATTTCCGGAGTATCATCTTCTAATACCGCAACTGCCTTTTGCAGGATAATAGGACCTCCATCCGTCTCTTCATTTACAAAATGCACCGTAGCTCCAGTAAGCTTAACGCCTCTTGCCAAGGCTCCTTCATGAACCTTCAGTCCATAGTAACCAGTTCCGCAAAAGGACGGTATCAAGGATGGATGAATATTAATAATTCGATGTTCAAATGCTCGAATCATCTGAGGTGGAATCACCACCAAAAATCCTGCTAAGACCACCAGATCAATCTGTAAGTCCAATAGTTTATTAAGCAGGGCATCTTCAAATTCCCCTCGACTTTCATAAGCTTTTGGAGAAATACACTCTGCCTCAATCCCATGCTTTTTGGCCCTTTCTAGAGCATAGGCATGCTGATTATTGCTAATAACAAGAGCAATCTGTGCATTGGTAATACTACCATCCTCTACTGCATCTATAATGGCCTGAAGATTGGTTCCTCCACCAGAGACTAATACTGCAACCCTTAGCATAAAGTAACTCCTTTTTCTCCTTTTTCAATATGACCAACTACATAAGGTGCTTCTCCTGCTGCTTTAATTGCTTCCATGGTCTTATCCACATCAGCTGGATCTACTGCAAGAACCATTCCGAGTCCCATATTGTAAGTATTGTACATCATCTGCTCTTCGATCTTACCTTCTTTTGCAATCATCTCAAAGATTGGTGGTACAGGATAAGAAGCCTTTTCAATCACAGCATGCATTCCTTCTGGCAGCATACGAGGTACATTTTCATAGAAGCCTCCTCCAGTAATATGGCTGCAAGCCTTGATGGTGACTCCTGCTTCTTTTATGCTTCTTAAGGCTTTGACATAAATCTTTGTTGGCTCAATCAAAGCTTCCCCTAAGGTCTTACCAAGCTCTTCATGGTAAGTATTCAAGGTTTCTTGATCCATGCGAAAGACCTTACGAACAAGGGAAAATCCATTAGAATGCACTCCAGAAGAAGCCATTCCAATCAACACGTCTTGGTCTTTTAAGTCTTTTCCTGTAATAATATCTTTTTCATCTACAACGCCTACTGCAAATCCTGCAAGATCATATTCATCTTCTGGATAAAAGCCTGGCATTTCTGCTGTTTCTCCACCAATCAAAGCTGCATTAGACATCTTGCAGCCCTCTGCTACGCCGCTTACGATGGTTGCAATCTTTTCTGGAAAATTCTTGCCACAAGCAATATAGTCTAAGAAAAATAATGGTTCTCCACCTGCACAGGCAATATCATTGACACACATTGCCACACAGTCAATTCCCACGGTATCATGCTTGTCAAGAAGGAAAGCCAGCTTAAGCTTGGTTCCTACTCCATCTGTTCCTGAAACCAAGGTAGGCTTTTCCATATCCTTGAACTGACTCATAGAAAAAGCTCCTGAGAAGCCTCCAAGATTGGTTAATACTTCTGGGCGCATGGTTTCTTGCACATGCTTTTTCATCAGTTCTACCGACTTGTATCCAGCTTCAATATCTACTCCAGCATTTTTGTAATCCATTTTTTTATCCTCCGTCTTACTTTTCAAGGTATTTCTTATAGCCAATTTCTTGAAGGCGAGCATCCTTTGCCTGAACCTGCTCCTTCAAATCTTTGGAATATTTTTTCAATCGATTCAGGAGGGCCTCATCAGAAGTTGCTAGAATCTTTGCAGCCAAAAGTCCTGCATTAGCTCCCCCATTAATTGCAACGGTTGCTACCGGAATACCCGATGGCATCTGTACAATCGAATACAGAGAATCCCTTCCACCAAGGGATGTCGTGTGCATAGGAATGCCAATCACCGGCATCGGGAAAATCGCCGCACACATTCCTGGTAAGTGAGCTGCCATTCCAGCTCCTGCAATGATTACCTTCATTCCTTTTTCTTCGGCCGTCTTGGCATATTCAAAAAATACATCCGGCTCCCTATGTGCTGAAATGATGGTCATTTCATAATCAATTCCAAGCTGTTCTAGGATATCCGCAGCCTTTGCCATAATCGGCATATCTGAATCAGATCCCATTACAATTCCTACTTTAGCCATTTTTCTTTCCTCCTAATGGTTCGTTCAACTGTTCTGTGCCTGGCACAACAAAAAATCCATCTCTAATAATATCTATTGTAGTTTCGTCCTTAAGAATAACCGTAATCGCCTCTAATTCCTCAAATGGAATGGTAATATCTGTATGGCAGTTAAAATAGGCTTCTTTTGGACTTGTTTTTCTCTTTTTTGATACTTCATTTTCTTTGGCTACGATTTCTTTACCATCTGCATTATAGATTCTGATCTCCTCTGCATAGGAATAACAGGTATCTCCTATAGCAAAATGCGGTCCTGTCTTTTCTGCAATCAAAATCGGAAGTCGGTCAAAGATTCCATATCTCTTTCCCATCTCATAAGCCGTAGTATTGGTTCCAATGGCAAACTCTCCCATCGGCAAAGACTCATGTCCGAACAAAAGATTTTCCTTTAGGAAGGTTTGGTTGTCTTCTTCCTTGTCAAAATTCGAACACGATAAAGCCGTCGTCATACCATCAACAAATTCTACTTTTAAGTTCTCATAGCGAAGACCATTTAAAAAGACCTCGCTAACATGTAATGTTCCACTCGTGCCTTTTAATACAGGGGAAGTAAAGACTTCTCCTACTGGTATATTCACATCTGCAACGCAATTCTCAAAAGCCGTCTGCGTCTTTTGATTTTCTAATGGATAAATGGATACCATAAGGTCTGTCTTGTTAGCACCCTTTCCTTGAATATGAACTCTTTCTCCCTGATTTAGAACATCGATGATCTTTTGCTGAATCTCAAGATAGAGTTGATAATCCAGGGTGTTGATTTTGATGGTTTCTTTGAAAATTTCTACAAAGTTCTCCCCAATCTCCGGAATCGGAAAGGCGATAATCGTATAGCTTCTTTCTTCCCCAATAATATATTGGTTGGTAAGCTGGCTAGATTGACTTTGGTAAGAAACATGCTCCTTTAGCTGGTCCTTAGAAAAAGTAATTCTCTCCTTGGTTGCTTGTGGAGTAAATGGCTTTTCTCCAAACACCTCTATTGCTGCAGGTCCTGCCATCTTAGAGGCCATCTTGCCTCTCTCCTCATAAGCATTTTTGAGGACTTCAATCCGCCTTTGGGCAAAGGATTTATCAAAATATAATCCCATATCAAATTGATGGTCATAGTCATATTGTGGATTGGCACTTGTGGAATAAGCGCCATTTTTCCCTAGGCGAATCCCATCAAAGGAAGCGAATCTTTCTCGAAATATGGTAGGTTTTAGTCCTAGTTTCCCCAAATTGACAATCGCTTCTTTTACCATTCGTTCAAAGCCAAGGGGATAGTAGATCATGGCCGTCTCTTTTTTGGATAAGTCCTTGCCGGTAACTTCAAATCCAATTCGGTATCCTTCGGTGAAAGTATCTGCCATCTTCTTGATTTCGGTGGAAGGAATCTGGTTCATAAACAAAACCATCTTTCTTTCATTATCTCCAATATAAGAGCCATAGCGATAGAGATAATTTTCCTGGGTCAGATCCTCACTCATTATAATTTCTGTAAAAAAGTCCTGATTTGCGTCAATATTTGATGCTACTTTATCATCTACAAACCATTCACTATAGTCATGATAGAACCAATAAATGCTCTCTCTTACCTGTTTCAAATCCACCTCTTTTTCTTCGAAGAGGTTATAGATTTCTACAAATAACTCTGCATAAATGGTCAGATATGCCTTCTTTCCTTCAAAGGCATAAGGAATCATGCTGCGAATCTCTGCTTGCAAAAAGCTCAATATAGGTCCAGCTTCTGCTCCAAATACTTCACAAGCATAGGTAGGATTGGCATAACTTAAAGCATAATTCTCTGGCAAAATATCCTGATACAAAGCCTCATTATCTCGCCTCAAGACTTCTAGATCCTGCTTAAAGTATAGACCCTGATCAATGGATTCATATATTTCGAAAAGTTTTTCTATAAAGTCTGCATTAAAG
>CAVJBW010000097.1:4347-5808 GCA_963647625.1 Lachnospiraceae bacterium | reverse complement strand
GCAATATCACTTCCGATATTGACTTAATCGTCTATACTGCTGCTATCCATCCGGACAATCCTGAGTTTGTTGCCATGGAACAGATGGGCATTCCTTCCCTTACTAGAGCCCAGATGCTAGGTCAGATTCTTGATCATTTCAAAAATTCCATTGCAGTTGCCGGTACCCATGGCAAGACCACTACCACTTCTATGATCGCCCAGATTCTTATAGACGCCCAAAAAGATCCGACGATCTCTGTCGGTGGCATCTTGGACGTAATTGGCGGCAATATTAAGGTTGGACATTCGGATATCTTTGTTACAGAAGCCTGTGAATATACCAACAGTTTCTTGAATCTAAAGCCTATGTTCTCTTTGATTCTCAATATTGAAGAAGATCATCTTGACTTTTTTAAGGATTTGGATGATATTCGACATTCTTTTAAAGAATTTATCCAGGGTACCTCATCTGATGGCATGGTATTTTTAAACGGTTCTATCCCTGATATCTGTGACTTGACAGCAGATACCAAGGCCCAGATTGCAACCTATGGAATAGGCGATGCCAATGATTATCACGCCACAGAGATTTCCTATAATGAACTCGGTCATGCCAGCTTTACTTTGGTAGCAAAAGGCCAAGTATTAGGACGGATTTCTTTAAGCGTTCCAGGTTCTCACAATATTGAAAATGCCCTTGCAGCAAGTGGCCTGTGCCTTAATCTAGGACTTTCCTTTGAAGAAATTGCCACAGGGCTCTCTCATTTCCACGGAACCAAGCGCCGTTTTGAGCTAAAAGGACGCCTCGGAGGCATTACCATCATCGATGATTATGCCCATCATCCAACGGAAATCACAGCGACTCTTAATGCAGCTTCAAAGTGTCAGGTATCACGTATTGTCTGCATCTTCCAGCCTCATACTTATACCAGGACCAAGGCCTTTATGGATGACTTCGCCAAGGCCTTATCTCAGGCTGATTTGGTTATCTTGCCTCCGATTTATGCTGCAAGAGAAACCGATACCCTTGGCATTAGCTCTCAGATCCTAAGAGACAAGATTGAGGCCTTAGGCACACAGGCTTACTATTTTTCCTCTTTTGATGAAATTGAAAACTTTTTATTAGAAAAATGTATCAACGGTGATTTGTTAATAACTATGGGGGCCGGAGACGTTGTAAAAATAGGCGAACACCTACTTGGACAATAGTTATCCACACTATCCACCATTTTTTCTTCTTAAAGCAAGATGAAAATGGTGGATTTTTTTCTTGCTTATCCACGATTTATCCACAAGTTTGATGCCCGGCCTAAGACCAGTATTTTCAAGGCTTTTATAGGTGTGGGAGAAAAGTTATCCACATTTTTACTTATTTTTCCCATAGATTTTTTCCCCACCACCCCTACACTTCTCAAATCAAAAAGTCTATGATATACTTCCTCTAGTCAATTATTTTAGAGGGCATTTTATGTCTTATGAG
>CAVJBW010000097.1:0-4246 GCA_963647625.1 Lachnospiraceae bacterium | reverse complement strand
GGGGTAGGTAACGGTATGTCTTGTATCACAATTTGCACAGAAAAATCTTCATCTTATACCAATATTCCAGATTTTTTTGTTGACCAATATATGGCCAAAGCCAACGGAGAATATGTGAAAGTATATCTGTATTTATTGCGTCTTTTGCACGCACCGAATGCTCAGCTTTCCATCTCCCATTTAGCAGACTTTTTTGACCATACAGAAAAGGACATTCGTCGCGCCTTAAAATATTGGGAGAAGGAGAATCTTCTTCGCCTCGATTATGATGAAAATCAAGAGATTTCCAATATCTGCTTTTTAGCTCCTGAGGATCTCAATGCTTTACGCAGTAATCTAACCCAGGCACCCGTGCCTGTTGTTTCAAAGCAGGAGGCCTTAGATGCCACTAGCGCATCCCCTAAGAAGACGATTTCAAAGCATGACTATTCTCCAAATGAAATAGCTGCCTTGCAGTCCAATGCAGAAGTAAAAGAATTATTATTTGTGGCGGAAACTTATTTTAACAAGCCTTTGACCATGACAGATTGTCAGACCTTACTATTTTTATACGATCAAGTCGGCCTAAGTGCTTCGCTGATTGAATATTTGCTTGAATATTGCGTTTCCAAGGGACATACAAGTATTCGTTACATTGAAAAGACCGGACTAGCCTGGAAGGAACAGGGCTATGAATCTGTCGCCGAGGCGAAGGCCAACAATAAGGCTTATACCAAGTCACACAACGCAGTAATGAAAGCTTTTGGCATCAAGGGACGCAATCTTGTGGAATCTGAGCTAAAAACCATTGACCATTGGCAAAGAGACTTCGGATTTAACTGCGAACTCATTAGCGAAGCTTGCAACCGCACCATGTCCACAATTCACTCTCCGAGCTTTGAATATGTGGAAAAGATTCTATCTAGCTGGTACAAGCAAAAGGTAACCAAGCTCACGGATTTGGTCTCTATCGATGCCAAGCATGAAAGCAAGGCCAAGGAAGTGCTCTCCAACACAAAAACACCTAGAGCTCAAGCCAATCAATCAGGCTTTGCCAACTTTAATCAGCGTAGCTACAACTATGACCAATTAGAACAGCAGCTTTTACATACAGCTCAGCGTTAACTTATCATAGAAAGGGCAGGATTTATGCCACTTACTAACAGTCAATTTTCTTCTATTATGAGAAGATATGAAGAACAACAACAAAAGAATCATTGGGAAGAGATGGAAAAAAGAGAGGCCATCTATAAGAGAGAGCCTCGTCTTTACACCTTACATAATGATATTATTTCCCTAAGGGTCAAGCGTACACAAGCTCGCATTGCCAATGACTTTGATACTGCAAGCCAGCTTGATGACCAACTTGCTGCCTTATGCAGCCAGAAGAAAGCTCTCATGAGTGCACTTGGACTTAGTCCGCAAGATTTCGAACCTTCTTACCAATGTCCCGATTGTAAGGACACTGGTTATATTAATGGAGAAAAGTGCCACTGCCTAAAGCAAGCTTGTATCGATTTGATCTATACCCAGTCCAATATTCGTGAAATTCTCAAACGTGAGAACTTCGCCCACTTTTCTTTGGATTTCTACTCCAAAGAGCCCCTAGGACAAGGCCTTCCTTCTCCTTATGAATATGGCTACAATGCCTACCAGACCAGTATAGATTTTGTCAAGAATTTTGATCATACCTTTGAAAATATCTGCTTTTATGGCAATACTGGAGTGGGCAAGACCTTTTTTTCTAACTGTATCGCCAAGGAACTATTAGACCAAGGGCATAGCGTTATTTATTTTAGCGCAGATCAACTGTTCAACCGCCTGATTCAGTCTCGTTTTGAAGACAAGCAGGAAGGCCTGATGGATGGACAGCTAATACTTGATTGCGATCTATTAATCATTGATGATTTAGGTACCGAATTTGGTTCTGGAAAGAATGCAGGTGCGATTTCTCAGCTTTTCTTATGTATTAACGAAAGAATCCTGAGACAAAAATCCACCATTATTTCTACCAATCTTTCCTTGTCTATGCTTGCAGACACCTATACTGAGCGTATCTTTTCACGTATTTCAAGCAACTATCATTTAATAAAATTAGAAGGTGCTGATATACGTATTCAAAAAAAGATTTTGCAATAGTATCCTTTTAATGATATAGTAGATGAGCCTTCTAAAGGCAATCTATTACATATAAGCACAATAAAATGTTTTATTTTAGATGGAGGACACTTTCAATGAGTGACGAAAGAAATTTGGAAACAATCCCTAAGGGATCACTAGGCATCGTTCCTTTGAAGAGCTGCAAGGATATTGCAGACAAGGTGGATTATTACCTTGTACACTGGAGAGAGCAGCGCCAGCAAGAGCACAAGAATTCCATGGCATTTAAAGGTTATCAGAGAGATTCTTATATCTTGAACGTAGATACTCCTCGATTTGGCTCTGGAGAGGCAAAGTGTGTAATCAACGAATCTGTTCGTGGCCATGATTTATTCTTATTGGTAGATATTACCAATCATAGCCTTACTTACAAGATGGCAGGTTATGAAAATCACATGTCTCCAGACGATCACTATCAGGACTTAAAGCGTGTTATTGCAGCTGCTGCAGGTAAGGCTCGTCGTATCACTGTTATTATGCCTTTCCTTTACGAAGGACGTCAGCACAAGCGTACCGCTAGAGAATCCCTAGACTGTGCTTTGATGCTTCAAGAATTAACCAGCATGGGAGTAGACAATATCATCACTTTCGATGCCCATGATCCACGTGTTCAAAATGCGATTCCTTTGAATGGTTTTGAAACTGTTACTGCAGCTTACCAGTTCGTAAAGGGAATTCTTAGAGAATGTGACGACCTCAAGATTGACAATGACCATCTCATGGTTATTTCTCCTGATGAGGGTGGTACCAACCGTGCTGTATTTTTAGCCAGCGTGCTTGGTGTTGATATGGGTATGTTCTATAAGCGCCGTGATTACAGCCGTGTTGTTGATGGCCGCAATCCTATCGTTGCTCATGAATTTTTAGGACCAAGCCTTGATGGCAAGGATGTTTTGATTGTAGATGATATGATCTCTTCTGGCGAAAGTATGTTAGATGTAGCTGCTGAACTAAAGCGTAGAAATGCCAACCGCATCTTTGTAGTTTCTACCTTTGGTCTATTCACAAGCGGACTTGATAAATTTGACAAGGCTGTTGAAGAAGGTACGATCTACAAAGTAGTAACCACCAACCTTTGCTATCAGTCTCCAGAATTGTTATCAAAGCCTTACTACATCAACTGTGATATGAGTAAATATATCGCTTATCTGATTGATACCATCAATCATGATGCCTCTATCAGCGATCTATTGAATCCATATGACAAGATCAAAAAATTGGTTACCAAATATACAGAAGAACATAAATAAGAAAGCAATATAGAAGAAGCGCTAGAGCATATGACACAATAGCTCTAGCGCTTCTTTTTATATTCAAACTTACTTTAATTCTATAGTCTAAAACTACTTTCTCCATGTAGCTGGGGAAATCAGCATCAAAAGCGGGAACAACTCCAATCTTCCTGCCAACATATCTAGCATCAATACTACTTTTGATACAATTCCAAAGCCACTATAGTCTCCTCTTGTTCCAATATCTCCAAATCCAATTCCTATATTGTTCAGGCATGATAGGACTGCTGTAAAGTTTGTTTCAAATCCAAAATTATCAATAGAAATAATCAGCATAGAGATTACAAAAATAAATAGATACACAAGAACAAAGGAATACAAGGATCTCATGGTTTCCTTTGGCACTGCCCTTTTATCCATACGCACCTGTCTGACTCTTCTCGGGTGAATCAAGTAAGAGACTTCATTGCGCACTACCTTCAGCATCAATACCCACCTAGAGACTTTCATGCCTCCACCAGTGCTTCCTGCGCAGGCTCCTACCAGCATCAAAAATATGATAATCGTCTGGGAAAATTCCGGCCATCCCATATAATCCACTGTTACAAATCCCGTTGAAGTCATAACGGAAGATACGGTAAATGCCACATGATGAATGGTTTCTTTGATGCTGTCAAAGTTGTGAAAGGCATTGAGACAGATCAAAGTGACTGCTCCTATATAAATTCCCAGATACCACTTCACTTCTTCCATGACGGAAGCATTTTTCACTTTTTGAAATAATAAGAAGTAGTAAAAAGAAAAATTCACTCCGAACAAGAACATAAAGACTGTAACAACGTTCTGTTGAGCCAAGCTATAGGCAGCTAGGGAGG
>CAVJBW010000096.1:2567-5821 GCA_963647625.1 Lachnospiraceae bacterium | reverse complement strand
GGGTAAAGGTATCGGAAATGATGACTACCTGAGTAATCTTTCTTAGTTCATCTAAGAATTCCTTTGCTCCTGGAATCGGATCAATCGTTGCAATTACTTCTTGAATCTCCTTTAATCCCAATCCATGTTCTTTTAAAATATTCAAACGATATTTCATCAGCTTGTCATAGTCCGGCTCATCCCTTGTGGTCTTCTCAAGCTCTGGAATATTTGTTGCCTTGGCAAATGCAATCCAAATCTCTGGCACCAATACCCCTTCCATATCTAAACATACTATATCCATTGCGTCTTCCTCCTGCTTTTTTACTTTACCCTTATACTATAGTAAAGTCACTTGGTTTTTGTCAATGTCATCTTCCTTGTTCCTAGTGATTTTTTCTGATAAAATTTAGATAAGGATTCCATAATAAGCATTCAAGGAGAACTTTTATTTATGAAAAATGAATTTACCTTTGTATCCGCAGATAAAAAAACCAATATTCACTGTATCCACTGGGTTCCAGAGGGGCCAATAAAGGCCATCTTACAGATTTCCCATGGCATGGTGGAATATATCAATCGCTACGAGAATTTTGCCTTATTTCTGAATGAACAAGGTATTTTAGTTGCTGGCCACGACCACCTAGGCCATGGTCAATCCGTCCAATCTGCAGATGAGTTAGGCTACTTTGCAGATGCACAAGGCAACGAATGCCTTCTAAGTGACATTCACACTTTGCGGCAACTGACCCAGGAAAAATATCCAGACCTTCCCTATTTTGTGCTAGGCCATTCCATGGGATCTTTTTTAATTCGTCAATATATCCAAGAGCACTCAGGCGGCCTTGCAGGCTGCATTATTATGGGAACCGGAGCGCAACCTGCAGCGACTCTTTCTTTGGCCAAGTTCATCAGCAAAACCATTGCGACTTTTAAGGGGTCGCATCACCGTAGCAAGTTCTTAAACAAGCTTGCCCTAGGCTCCTATAATAAAAAATTTGAACCAGCTAGAACACCAAATGACTGGCTGACCAAGGATACACATATTGTAGATACTTACAACGCAGATCCTTTGTGCACCTTCACTTTTACGGTAAATAGCTACTACAATCTCTTTTTAAGTATTGAAAGAGCCCAAAACGAAGAGTTCATGAAAAAGACCACTTCATCTTTGCCACTTTTTCTTGTTTCCGGTGGAGATGATGCCGTAGGAAACTTTGGTGCCTCAGTAGCTGATTTGCAAAAGACTTTTTTGAAGATTGGCATGAAGGATGTCTCTATGCGGCTTTATCCGGGGGATCGTCATGAAATATTAAATGAAACTGACAAAGACCTTGTCTACCAAGACCTCTTAAAGTGGCTCCAAAGCAAGCTTTCACTTCATCTTAATTCAAGCCTATAGTGAATCTTGACATATTTAAGAAAATAAACAAATCCCTGAACCAATGCTTAGCATAAGTTCAGGGATTTATTATGTTTCGAATCCTATTTATTTCTTAGGTCTTCTTACTCCAAAGAAGAGTACGAATCCCACGATGGTAAGTACCAACATCATAATAATGGTTGTAAAGTAAGACTGACTAGAGTCGTAGAGCTTACCTGCAATCGTTGATGCAAAGGATGCAATGATTAAGTTGGTATTAATAAGTGAGAAGTTGGTTGGATAATTGGTTCGTCCAAAGAAGTCACTAATAATTGCTGAGTTGGTTGGTGTAACACCGCCATATGCAAGTCCACCTACAACAAATCCGATAGTAAGGATTGCAAAGGAGCCTGCTGCCAAAGATGCCATAATAATCAAGGCTGCAATGATAAAGATAATCATATCTAAGATCATGGTGAACTTGTGGCCCTTCTTGTCGAAGATCGCACCAAAGATTACTCGGCCGATTCCGTTAAAGATAGAAATCAGTCCAACAACAGTTGCGATAGTTCCAGCAGATACTTCAGGTCCTACCTGAGTTGCAATACCACTTCCTTGAGATACCAGCGCAAGACCAGCTCCAGATACTACAATTGCCCATAGGTAGTAGAACCAGAAAGATGGATGACGAAGCATTTCACCAGGAGTCTTTTCTGAGGCTGGCTCTCTTACTTCTTTTTTCTTTTCTTCTTTTCCTGCACTTACAGCTGGCTTATAATCAGCATCTGGCTTTACCAAAAAGATGCTACAGATTACAAGTACAATGATAATAATAATTCCAAACATGCGGAAGGTTGCCTGCCATCCATCTGTTCCATCAGATGGTGTAATTGCTGTATAAACCTTTCCAACGATAAAACTACTAAGACCAAATCCCATGAGAAGAACTCCTGAGATCAATCCCTGCTTGTCAGGAAACCATGCAGATACGGTACCCATTACTGGAGTATATGCAAATCCTGCACCAAGTCCACAGACAACTCCGAATCCCAAATATAAAAGAACTGGTGATGTAGATGGAATAGCTGCAACAAAGAATCCTGCGATGAATAATACGCCTGCAAGAATAATAAAGATTCTAGTAGGAATCTTCTTGGATAAGATTCCGGCGATCAATCCACCGAGGCAGAAAAATACCATTACAAGGGTAAATGTGAGTGACAGCTGTGCTGCTGTCCAATCTGTGTGTGCTGCACCAATTGGTTTTGACATTACAGACCATGCATAAACAAGTCCAGCCATTAACATTGCCAATACACCAAAGATGGCATACACCCAACGATTCAAGCTTTTCATATTGTATTCCTCCTTAGCCAAATTTAATTTAAATGTATCGAAAAAAATCCACATAAATGCAGACTCAACTTCACTATTATAGAAGATTCCTCTGTAAACTTCAAGCATTTTTCCAATCCAATCTATCATAGGACATGACAGAAGCTTTTGTTAAGTAGTACACAAATTGCTCACCATTTGCTATAATAAGAAATATTTTGATATTCAAAGGATTATAATTATGGATCTTGTAAAAACCTATGGCAACATCATAAAGTCTGTTGCAGCAAACAACCCACAAAGGGCCTTTCGCCTGATTTATACCGGTCTTCAACTAGAGACTTTTCGTACCAAGCATCTCGCCGACAAGCGTATGCCTCTCGCTTATCAGCACCTAAATACCTATGGAATGGAACTTTCTTTGAAGGCTTTATCTAGGCCTGAGCGCTGCGTTTGGACCAATCTATTTACCCCGGTCGAGCTCTTTCAATGCTTTGATTATAACTGTCTTTCCATTGAATTTCTTGCCTCTTATATGGCAGGCTTTAAGATTGAGGATCTCTTTATCGACCAAAGT
>CAVJBW010000096.1:0-2557 GCA_963647625.1 Lachnospiraceae bacterium | reverse complement strand
CCTCTGCACCTACCACCGGTCTTTTTTAGGAGCTGTTACTTCTGGCATCTTCAAGCCGGCCGGCTTTGCCACTACAACATCTATGGTATGCGATGGCAATATTCCTACCTTTCGTTTTCTATGTGATCGCTATCATGTGGACCATTATTTTCTTGATGTGCCAACCCAGTATTCACCGGAAGCTGTTACTTATCTGACCCATCAGCTCAAGGAATTAATTCATATCCTAGAAAATAAATCTGGCAAATCCTTTGATATTGACCAGCTTCGCCAGATCCTTGAACGGGAAAATGAATCTTTTGCTTTGTATGATTCTTTCCTGCAAAAACAAGTAAATAAATATTATCCTACAACGGTTACTCTTTCTATGTTTATGATTCTTGCAACTCACCTATGTATTGGGACGCAAGAGATGCTGGACTTTTTCAGGGAACTGAACCAAGAAATAGATTCAGCCCCTGATTGTAAGGGGCTTAGAATTATGTGGGGACATCTGTTTCCATTTCACGATGAGACCATGAGAGAGATGTTCAATTACTCCAAAGACTATATCTTACAGACCACAGAAATGAATTTTTGTGCGAAGCATCCCTTGGATTTGCAAGATCCTCTCAAGGCTTTGGCTGAAAAAATGATCTTAAATGTCTATAATCAGCCCTTTGAAGCCAAGATTAAGCATATAGAAGAACTCATAACCCGTTACCAATCTCAGGCTCTCATCCACTTTTGCCATTGGGGATGTCGCCAATCTTCTGGCGGTGTCAATTTGCTAAAAAAACGTATGCAAGAAATTGATATTCCTATGCTGATCATTGACGGAGATGCCCTTGATCGTCGTAGCGCTTCCCCTGGCCAGATGAAGACCAGACTAGAAGCCTTTCTTGAACTTGTTGAAGCCAAAAGGAGGACCCCATGATTGCCTACCTATGTAAATATGCACCGATCGAAATCTTAACTTGCCTAGGACTTGACCTAAAGCTCATTAGTCCCAATGTAAAGTCTACCCCTCATGCAGATGCAATGATGCATCCCAACCAATGCTCTTTTATTAAGACGGTATTGGAAGATTTTGTTCAGCAGGACTACGAAGGCATGATTCTTACCAATTGCTGCGATTCTTCCAAACGGCTTTATGATGCTTTAAAAAGTGCTTATCCAGACAAGTTTTTTTACCTTTTGGACCTTCCGAGAAAAGTCAATGAATTTGCTGCCTCCCTTTATAAGCAGCAAATCATAAATATGATAGATGCCTATAGCCACTTTGCCCAAAAGGATTATCCAATTGCCGAAATAGAAGGGAAATTAAAGGACCTTCTTTCGCAAAATGCCATAGACACTCCTCCTACCAATCAGGAAACAACACGTATTGGTCTTATGGGAGCGAGACTTCACCCAGCGATTCAAGACATCATTAAGGAGAAAAGGATTCAGGTTGCCTTTGACTTAACCTGCACAGGACTCATCCGACAATTTAGCCTTAGCTCCTCGAAGGTCTTAGATCATTATACCTGGCAGCTGTTAAATCAAATGCCTTGTATGCGTATGATAAATGCTAGCAATCGACAGGAATATGTCAGGGGATTTGCCCACCAAATTCAAGGAATTGTCTACCATACTATCCAGTTTTGCGACTTATATTCCTATGAGTATGCAGCTATGAAAGAAGGCCTCGACCTTCCTATTCTATCCATGGAAACCGACGCAACCACCCTATCTAGCGGACAGGTTCGAACTAGAATGGAAGCTTTTTTTGAGTCCATCTGCCACCGTCAGACAACCTCTATGAATAAAAGGAGTAAAAAAGAAATGTATGTACTTGGAATCGACAGCGGCTCGACCTCAACCAATGTCGTGATACTCAATGAAAAGAAAGAAATGGTTTCTTCCTATGTCACTCGCACAGGAGCAAAAGCTATAGAATCTGCTACCTTGGCCTTACAAGAAGCTTTAAAATTAGCCCATCTTGAGGAGCATGATGTGGCCAAAATAGTTTCTACCGGCTATGGCCGAGTCTCTCTTCCTTTTGCAGATGAAAATATAACAGAAATTACTTGCCATGGTAAGGGGGCCTTTTTCTTAAATCCTAGCATTCGAACGATTCTCGATATTGGTGGCCAGGACTCCAAGGCAATTCGGCTCAATGATCAAGGAGATGTGGTAGACTTTGTCATGAATGACAAATGTGCTGCTGGTACTGGACGATTTTTAGAAATGATGGCAAGGAGCCTAGAAGTTGACCTAGAACAGCTAGGAAATCTCTCCTTATCTTCTACCGAAAAGCTTACTATTTCTAGTATGTGCTCAGTATTTGCTGAATCAGAAGTTATTTCCTTAATTGCCCAAAACAAAGAGGCTTGTGATATTGCTCGGGGAATTGTGCGCAGCATTGCCCATAAGTCCATTTCCTTAATGAAACGAATCGATGCCACTCCTGGCTATATGATGACCGGCGGAGTCGCTCAAAACCCTGGTGTTGTGAAGGAACTTGAACTGCAAACGAACAATTCTTTCTATATCCCTAAGCAACCAGAAATTGTAGGCGCACTTGGTGCAGCAC
>CAVJBW010000095.1:0-5836 GCA_963647625.1 Lachnospiraceae bacterium | reverse complement strand
CAATGCCTTAATGAATCGGAAGTCTCTAGCTAGAACTTCGGCACAGCCAGGAAAGACCCAGACCATTAATTATTATAATATTAATGAGTCCATTTATTTGGTAGATTTGCCAGGCTACGGATTTGCCAAAGTCTCTGAGGCAGAAAAGAAAAAATGGGGAGAAATGATCGAAAATTATCTGCATACTTCCAAGCAGTTAAAGAAAGTATTTCTTCTCATTGACATTCGTCACAAACCATCAGCCAATGATAAGATGATGTATGAGTGGATTGTTTATCAAGGATTTGAACCAGTGATTGTAGCTACCAAGCTAGATAAACTAAAACGTTCTCAGGTTCAAAAACAAATCAAAATCTTAAAAGAAGGACTAGAACTAGCCAAAGGAACAACTTTGATTCCGTTTTCCGCCGAGACCAAACAGGGCCGGGAGGAGATTTGGCAAATAATGGATGATATTGTGGACATTGCACAAAAAGGTGTGGTATCTTAATAAAGGAACTTAAAACTAGCAGGTAGACAAAAGGAAGGTGGTACGATGTCATATAAAGACGAAAAAGAACTAAACGTTGCAGAAGAAGAAATCATTGTACCGGAAAGACCGGATTATGAGGCTGAACTGATTGCTATTTTAAAGAGCAAGGCCTCGGATGATGAGATCCGTGAACTTCTCAATGACTACCATGACAATGATATTGCTGAAATCATTGATGATTTAAGTCCAAAGGAGAGAGTCAAGCTCTTTCGAATTCTCGGAGATGAGGCTATGAGTGATGTCTTCGCCTATTTGGATGAAGATGTTGCCAAGGAAATTATCTCTGAATTGGAAGTCAACCAGGCTGCTAGCATCCTTGATTCCATGGATGCAGATGAGGCGGTAGACATTCTTGATGAATTAGAGGAAGACAAAAGAGAAGAATTGATGGGACTTCTTGATGAAGAATCCCAGCAAGATATTCAGATGATTTCTTCTTACGATGATGATGAGATTGGTAGTAGGATGACCACCAATTATATTGTGATCGGAAGAGGTCTGCAGATCAGACAGGCCATGAAGGCCTTGGTAGAGCAGGCAGCAGACAATGACAATATCAGTACTCTCTATGTTGTGGAAGAAGATGAAACCTTCTATGGAGCGATTGACCTGAAGGACCTTATTATTGCAAGGACCTATGAAGATCTAGAGGATTTGATTTCTACCTCTTATCCTTATGTCTATGCTCATGAAGATATTGCAGAATGTCTTGAAGAAATCAAGGACTATTCTGAGGACTCTATTCCGGTTCTGGATAATGATAAGAAATTATTAGGAGTAATTACGGCCCAGGATATCATCGAAGTTGTAGATGAAGAGATGGGAGATGACTATGCAAAGCTGGCTGGTTTGATTGCAGAGGAAGATATCAAAGAGCCTTTGCTTCAAAGTATGAGAAAGCGTTTGCCATGGCTCTTGGTCCTATTTGTATTAGGCCTTGTGGTCTCTTCTGTCATTGGTATTTTTGAAAATGTAATCGCTCAGCTCACCGTAGTCATTGCCTTCCAGTCCATGATTTTAGATATGGCAGGAAATGTAGGAACCCAGTCTCTAGCGGTAACGATTCGTGTCTTGGTAGATGAGAATCTATCCGTGAAAAATAAGATAAAGCTTATCTTCAAAGAGATGCGAATTGGCTTTGTCAATGGTATTATCTTGGGGCTTTTGGCATTTGTCGGTACGGGAATCTATATCTGTGTGGTAAAGGGATTTGCCTTGCCGCATGCCTTTGCAATCTCGGCTTGTATCGGTGTATCCTTATTAGTAGCAATGATTATATCTGCTTTGATGGGAACGGTTATTCCCTTGTTCTTTAAGCGGATCAAGGTGGACCCAGCCATTGCTTCTGGTCCTTTGATTACCACAGTTAATGACTTAGTTGCAGTAGTAACCTATTATGGCTTGACATGGCTATTACTGATTAATTTGTTAAATATATCAGGCTAAATAAATGTATTGGAGAAAAAAATGGAACCAAAATCAATCAATGAGGTAGATAATACCCAACTAGAAGACTTATTAACAGAATTTGCTGCCAATCATTCCAAGGAAATCATGAATCAAATCGTGCCATTGCTTGGCAATACCAGAGTATTGATGCAGGCAGACTTTCCACCAGAATTTGATCGAAAACAGCTTGAAGGCGCTCAAAAAGGAAAACCGATTCAGCTTCCAGAAGGAGCCAAGCCGATTCCTGCTATTTTGAAAAATGGAGAAGGAGAGCAGTTCTTTGGTGTTTATACCGGTTATAATGAGCTGCCAAAGGAAAACAAATTCCCATTTGTCCTTGATATGACCTTCCTTGATTGCTGCAAATTGGCCAAAAGTGCCAACTTAGAAGGCATTGTGGTAAATGCATTTACCCAAAATGTAGCATACAAAAGAAAGGCTATTGAGGCCTTTGTAAGGGACTTTGCAGAGGGAAAGGTGCCTCAGGTGCCTTCCAAAGAGATCAAGATGACCACGGACCAGTTCCATGATATTACCAGAAGAAATATCGAGCTGCATCTCTTGCCATTTGTCTTATTTAAAAATAAAAAGGAAGCCTATGATTCTCTGTGTCAGGGAGGATGCAAGGTAGTAGCGGAGATCTTTTCTGATCCATATAAGAAGGTGGATGGCCTAGAAAGCCCTTATAAGGCTAGTGACTTTTCCATGATGGATCTGAATCTATCGGATGATTTAGGTCTTGTTCGAATTGATATGCCAGAGAAGGATCTAAGACCAGGACAGTGTATCAGTGTTTATGTCACTTATAGTGAAAGTCTAGATTTGATCCAATATTATACCATCCATAGCCCAAGAAATAAGGAAGAAGGATCTATGCTTGGTTGTGTATTTGAAATCGAAGAGGGTAAGACAAAGCATGAGATTCTAGAGCCGGCACCAAATGAAAGTGCGCAGATGCAAAGAATCGTTGACTTAGCTCAGCAGCAAATACAAAATAGAAATGAAGAATAAAAAGAAAGCCTAAGGAGGAAAGTCCTTAGGCTTTTTCATTTGATTCGATTGGTTTACGTCTTATGTTGTAATCTTAAGCTGGCATTAGCTATTAGAAATATTTTTTAGCAAATCCTGGCTGTTATTGGCTAGCTGCGTCGTTTCATCTGCTGCTGAAAGAACCTGATAAGTAGTAGAACTTGCAGTATCTAGCTCCTGAACATTATTCATAGAAGAGTTGGAAATTGCTTGCAAAGACTGGGTAATATTATGCATGTTGTCCTCTAGCATGGTAATTGCTCCAGCAAAGTCCTGCATCATATCAAACATAATCTTGGAGTCATTTTGGTAGTTATTGCTGGTTTCTACGAGCTTGTCATAACCGGAGGTGGTCTTGGTATTTAGAAATTCAATAACATTTGCAGACTCCTGAGCTAGCTCTTCGACCTTTTCAATCACCAGTTTGCTGATTTTTTGAATCTGTGTGGCGGTGGTAGAAGTCATATCAGCCAGCTTGGTGATTTCAGAGGCAACAATGGCAAATCCTCTTCCAGAATCTCCTGCATGGGCGGCTTCAATAGAAGCATTCAAAGCCAATAGATTGGTCTGATCTGAAATTTCCAAAATATTATTGGTGAGAGCTTCGATTTGCCTTACTGCCTTCGAAGCCTCAATCTTCTCGGTCATAGATGATTCCATCTCCTGGGCCTTTAAGAGAACTTGATTTTTCGTATCAAGAGAGGCTAGCCTTACTTGATGGGCTTTGCGTGAAATTTCTTCCATGTAGTCAGAGTTTTCTTTGGCAGCCGTCTGCATATCGGCAAAAGAGGTATCCATGCCTCCTGCAACCTGGTTGAGTTCTTCAATAGATGTAAGAGTCTGACCTAAGGAAGCAGCGAGTTCATCCATAATAAAGGTAATATTTTGAATGCCTTCGGTAATATTTGAAGAATGGTCAGCAATATCGCCAATGGAATCTTGTAACTGTTCTTTGTAATTTGTAGTGTTATGGCAACTTTCATCAAGGGAATCTGTTGCCTTATCTTCTGTGGTTGCTTCTTGGCTAATGAGCTTAGAAACCGTAGGTACTGTCTCTAAGGAGACGAAAGCATCTTCATTAGGACTTATCTTTTTTAGGCAATGTATGCTTGTGGCAATTACAATAATAAGGCCAAGGATAAGGGCAATGATGGATAGGGCTAACTGTAGGAAATGAGCCGTGGGGATCAGTCCGGATAAAAAGATACATGGAACAAGGCTAGCAATCAGCACACCTAGAATTCCACCAACAATAATAGAACGTTTTCCTTGCATAATGTCTTGTCTCCTAGTAATAAAATCCTTAGTTGATAGTAATAATTACTTACATTATAGTATTTGCAAAGAAAAAGTACAAGAAAAAAAGGCATGGAAGAGGGAGCTCTCCATGCCTTTTGTGTAATCTTTTTATTCGTCAAGAGAATAGTTTGGTGCTTCCTTGGTGATATGAATATCATGAGGATGAGATTCTTTAAGAGAAGCTGCGGTAATCTTGACAAATTTGCCATTTGCCTTTAAGTCTTCAATGGTTGGGCAACCACAATATCCCATACCAGAGCGAATACCACCGATTAACTGGAAGATGGTATCTTCTACAGAACCCTTGTATGCCACACGTCCTTCGACACCTTCTGGAACGAGCTTCTTCGCATCTTCCTGGAAGTAACGATCCTTGCTACCATTTTCCATAGCAGCCAAAGAGCCCATGCCACGGTAAACTTTGAACTTTCTACCTTGATAGAATTCGAAGGTACCAGGTGCTTCATCACAACCAGCAAACATGCTACCCATCATACAGGTATTTGCGCCGGCTGCCAGTGCTTTTACCATGTCACCGGAGTATTTAAGACCACCATCCGCGATGATTGGAACTCCAGATTCCTTGGCAGCTTCGTAGCAGTCCATAACAGCACTAATCTGTGGAACACCAATACCAGCAACGACACGGGTGGTACAGATAGAACCAGGTCCGATACCAACCTTGACAGCGTCTACACCAGCATCAATCAAAGCCTTGGTAGCTTCTCCAGTTGCAACATTACCAGCAATGACCTGAAGGTCAGGATATGCTTTCTTGATTCGAGCAGCAGCTTCGATTACATTCTTAGAGTGTCCATGAGCAGAGTCAAGAACCACAACATCCACATGAGCTTCTACCAAAGCAGCAATACGGTCCATCATATTAGCAGTAAAGCCAACACCTGCGCCGCAAAGCAATCTACCTTGATTATCCTTGGCAGAGTTTGGATATTTGATCTGCTTTTCGATATCCTTGATGGTAATTAATCCACGTAGTTTGAAGTCGTCATCTACGATTGGAAGCTTTTCTTTTCTAGACTTAGCAAGAATCTTCTTTGCTTCTTCTAGAGAAGTACCTACCTTGGCAGTGATCAGATTCTCACTAGTCATGCATTCGCTAATCTTCTTGGAATAATCTTCTTCGAATTTAAGATCACGGTTGGTAATGATACCGATTAATGTACCATCAGCCTTGGTGATTGGAACACCAGAAATCTTGAACTTGGCCATGAGCTGGTCGGCATCCTGGAGAGTATGATCAGCGGATAGGAAGAAAGGATCGGTAATGACTCCATTTTCAGAACGCTTTACCTTATCCACTTCTTCTGCCTGCTGTTCAATAGACATATTCTTGTGGATAATACCAATACCACCTTGACGGGCCATAGCAATTGCCATTCTATGTTCTGTAACCGTATCCATGCCAGCACTCATCATAGGAATGTTGAGCTTGATAGATTTTGTAAGATAGGTTGTAAGGTCAACCATGTTAGGGGTTACTTCTGAATAGGATGGAACCAATAATAC